>JBAUTC010000227.1:0-25739 GCA_049582025.1 Thiomonas sp. | reverse complement strand
CGAAAGTCTCCCTCACCGTCGATCAGGGCCGAGAGTTGCTCGCGCGATATTTCTGGACTCATTTCTTGTCTCCTGCAAACCAGTACCGAATGGTCACCACCGTTTACCGCCCTTGTGCTCAATCACGGGGCGCAGGCGCTCTGCAATCGCCTCGCGCGCCCGGAAAATCCGCGATCGCACCGTCCCGATCGGGCATTGCATGGCTTCTGCAATGTCCTCGTAGCTCAAACCCTCAATCTCGCGCAGAGTAATGGCCATGCGCAAATCGTCAGGCAAAGACTCCATCGCCGTATTCACCGTCTGCACGATTTCCTTGGAAACCAAGATGGATTCCGGCGTTTCGTGATTCGTTAGTAGCTCGGTTGGGCTAAAAGTTTCTTCACCATGTCCCGATGCATTGCCCTCGGACACCGTGGGATCGCGTATGTCGTCGGAAATGGCCTTTTTGGCGGTGTTGACGGCAATGCGATAAAGCCAGGTATAGAACTGGCTTTCACCACGAAACTGACCGATGGCCCGGTAGGCGCGCAGAAAGGTCTCCTGCGCCACGTCTTCGGCCAAGGCTGGATCACGGACGAAGCGCAGCACCAGCCGGTAGATCCGTCGCTGGTATTTGGCCACGAGCAGATCGAACGCTTTCTGATGCCCTGCCTGAACCTGCTGCACCAGGACAGCATCACTCTGTGTGTCTTGCTCCACAGGGGCTTCAGCGAGAGAGTGCGCCTAAACGCAGTCGCAGTTCGCGAAAAATACCGGCCTGGATATCACTCGGAATGGGCAAGACCACCCGCCCCTTGGCTGTCAGACCAAGCACCAGCAACAGCCCCGGCAGCACCATGCCGCGCACCTGAAGCACGTCTTCCAATCCATCCCCCCGCTGCAGCCTCCAGCCACGCTCACCATGGAACAGGGTGAACGGGCGAATGGTCCAGTAGGGATATTGGGCGGACAGAATGGCCAAGAAGATGGCTGCGGCAAACGCAGCCATCAGGCTGAGCGAATCGCTATCGCGCCAGACCCAGACCGTCCACCCTGCCGCAAGCAGCGACGCCGCGCTGAACAGACCGAGCAGCAAATGCCAGCGGCCGAAATGTTCGACCCGAATCTGCAAGGGTGCAAGGCTTTTCATGCTGCAAGTTCACAAAGCCGAGAAAGGGGCGTGAAAGTTCACTCAGACGCGCTTGAACAACACAGATCCGTTGGTGCCACCGAAGCCAAAATTGTTTTTCAGCGCATAGTCCATGCGCATGTCGCGTGCGGTGTTGGCGCAGTAGTCGAGATCGCACTCCGGGTCGGGCGTCTGCAGATTGATGGTCGGCGGGCAGACTTGGTGATGCAGTGCCAACACGGTGTAAACCGCTTCCACGCCGCCAGCGCCACCGAGCAGGTGCCCCGTCATGGACTTGGTGGAATTGACCACCAGCTTGTAGGCGTGGTCGCCAAAAGCGAGCTTGATGGCGTCGGACTCATTCTTGTCGCCCAGCGGCGTGGAGGTGCCGTGGGCATTGACCATTTGCACCTGATCGGAGGCCACACCGGCATTTTTCAGTGCCAGCAGCATGCTGCGGCGCGGCCCGTCTGTATTGGGTGCGGTGATGTGCCCCGCGTCGCCACTCATGCCGAACCCGACCAGTTCGGCGTAAATCCTGGCGCCGCGCTTGACCGCAAGGTCATAGTCTTCCAGCACCATGACACCAGCGCCTTCGCCGAGGACAAAACCATCGCGGTCCTTATCCCACGGACGACTCGCGGTCGCCGGGTCGTCGTTGCGGGTTGACAGGGCACGCGCCGCTGCAAATCCACCGACCCCCAGGGGTGACACCGTGGCTTCTGCGCCACCGGCAACCATCACATCGGCATCACCAGACTCGATAAGTCGCGCAGCCAGGCCGATGGCATGCAGTCCGGTGGTGCAGGCAGTGACCACAGAGATGTTCGGTCCCTGAAAGCCGTATTCGATGGACACATGACCGGAGATCATGTTGATGATCGACGCCGGAACAAAGAACGGCGTAATGCGACGCGGGCCGCGATCGAGCAGTTCCTTGTAGGTATTTTCGATCATCGGCAGACCGCCGATCCCCGAACCGACCAGCACGCCGACGCGCTCGGGGTCGAGCCCGGCCTGATCGATGCCACTGTCACGCACAGCCTGCATCGACGCCGCAATGCCGAAATGGATGAAGGTGTCCATATGCCGCGCTTCCTTGGCGGCAATGTATTGCGTCACATCGAAATCACGGACTTCACCAGCGATCTGCACCGAGTAGGCCGAAGCATCGAACCTGGTAATACGTCCGATGCCCGATTTGCCCGCGAGCAAATTCGCCCAGTTGTCATCCAGCGTATTGCCCAGCGGGGAAACCGCGCCAAGGCCAGTAATCGCAATTCGTCGGCGAAGAGTCATGTGAAATCAGGCAAGCCGCGCAAGCGCGGACGCTTGGACGCGAACAAAAGTTGAGTCGAAAAAAGAGGTCGCGTGGACGCGAATCAGGCCTTGTAGTGCGCCTTGGCGTAGTCGACGGCCAATTGCACGGTGGTGATCTTCTCGGCGTCTTCGTCGGGAATCTCGATATGAAACTCGTCTTCCAGCGCCATGACCAGTTCGACGGTATCCAGAGAATCGGCACCCAGATCATCCACGAAGGATTTTTCGCTGGTCACCTGATCTTCGGCAACGCCCAGTTGCTCGGCGATGATCTTCTTGACGCGCTGTTCGATGTCACTCATTGAAACCTCCAGTGGTAATGTGAAAAATTTTAGCAAGTGCCGACGCGAGGTTGGCGACAGGCCGAGAGCATAACCCCGCCTGACGACAACAAGGTGCGATTTGGCACAGGGTCATTGCATGTACATGCCGCCATTGACGTGCAGGACGGCACCAGTGATATACGCCGCCAGCGGCGACGCAAGAAAAGAAACGGCATGCGCGATTTCCTCGGGCTTGCCCAGCCGCCCGAGAGGAATGCGGGTGAGCATCATCTGGCTCTGCGCCTCGGTCAGTGCGCGGGTCATGTCGGTATCGATGAAACCAGGCGCCACACAATTGACGGTGATGTGGCGACTGCCGAGTTCCTGTGCCAGCGCCCGGGTCATCCCGGCCACGCCGGCCTTGGCGGCAGCGTAGTTTGCCTGCCCCGGGTTGCCGGAGGCGCCGACCACAGACGTGATGTTGACGATACGACCATAGCGCTGCTTCATCATCGTACGCATCACCGCACGCGACATGCGGAACACGGCGCTGAGATTGGTGGAGAGCACGGCATCCCAGTCGGCATCGCTCATCCGCATGGCCAGCATGTCGCGGGTAATGCCGGCGTTGTTCACCAGAATGTGCAGCGCGCCTTCGGTCTTGACGATGTCGTCAACCAGTGCTGTGCCGGCCTCGGCATCATTGACGTCAAGCACCGCCCCCCGACCGCCGTTGGCCTTCAAGGCCTCCGCAATGGCCTGGGCTCCGGATTCGGAAGTCGCCGTGCCGATCACGCGGGCGCCTGCGGCGGCGAGATCGGCGGCGATGGCGGCGCCGATACCGCGCGAAGCACCCGTCACCAGGGCAATCTGTCCAGCGAGAGGAGAGGCGATCGAAGAGTCAGGGGATGGATTGCTCATGCCAAAGCGCTTTGAATGGAAGAAACCGCGGACATGTCGTCCAAGGCGAAAGACTGTAGCTCGGGATTGATGCGGCGGGTTAGGCCATGCAGCACTTTACCCGGACCGCACTCGATCAGCGTTGTGCAGCCTGCTTGCGCCATGGCCTGCACGCACTCCACCCAGCGTACCGGATTGCACGCCTGGCGGGCCAACGCGTCGCGGATGGCGTCGGGATCGGAGGGGTGGGCCACATCCACATTGTTGATCAGAGTGATGTTCGGCGTTTTCAGCGGCACGCTCTGCAGATAGGCACGCAGTTGATCTGCCGCCCCGCGCAGCAAGCTGCTGTGAAACGGCGCCGAGACTGCCAAGGGCAATGCACGCTTGGCGCCGGCGGACTTCAGGACCTCACACGCACGCGCCACGGCGCCTTGCGTACCCGCAATCACCACCTGGCCCGGAGAATTGAAATTGACGGCCTCGACGGCCTCGCCCGTCTCCTGCGCAGCCTGGGCACAGCCTGTGCGCACCGCAGCGTCGTCCAGACCGAGCACGGCAGCCATTCCGCCCGTCCCGACGGGAACCGCGTCCTGCATGGCTTGAGCACGAAAACGCACCAACGGCAAGGCGTCGGCAAGCGTCAGGCTCTCGGCGGCAACCAGCGCGGTGTACTCACCCAGGCTGTGTCCGGCGACAAAATCGGGCCTGCGGCCGCCTTCGGCCAGCCAGGCGCGATACAGCGCAACGCCCGCCGTCAGCATCACGGGCTGGGTATTGGTGGTGAGGTTGAGTTGCTCCGCAGGCCCTTGTGCGATCAGTCCGGTCATGTCTTGCGACAGGGCGGCGCTGGCCTCCTGCAGAGTGTCGCGCACGGCGGGATGGTCGGCGACCTTGTCGAGCATGCCGACAGACTGGGAGCCCTGACCAGGAAAAACAAAAGCGAATGTCATAACGGAACCGTACGAAAAATGGAAAAAGACGATCAGTACTCGACGACCGCCGCCCCCCAGGTGAGCCCGCCGCCAACCGCCTCGAATAACAGCGTATCGCCACGCTTGACTTGACCGGAGCGCACCGCGACGTCGAGTGCCAGCGGAATGGACGCGGCCGAGGTATTGCCGTGCTCGTCGACCGTCACGACGACCTTTTCCGGCGGAATGCCGAGTTTTTTCGCAGTGTGGGTCATGATGCGGATATTGGCCTGATGCGGCACCATCCAGTCCACATCGGCCGGTGCACGACCGGCCTTGGTCAGCGCCTCGCGGGCAACGTCTTCGAGCACATGCACCGCCTGCTTGAACACAGCCTGCCCGTCCATTTTCAGGAAGGGACTTCCAGCAATTTCACCGCCCGACACCCGGCCGGGAGTGCACAGGATGGAGGCTTGGCGACCGTCGGCATGCAGTGCACTGGACAGCACGCCAGGCGTGTCGCTGGCGCTGAGCACCACGGCGCCAGCGCCGTCACCAAACAGCACGCAAGTGGTACGGTCGTTAAAGTCGAGAATGTGGGAGAAGACCTCCGCGCCAATGACCAGGGCATGACGCACCGTGCCGCTCCGCACAAACTGGTCGGCCACGGTCAGGGCGTAAACAAATCCTGCGCACACCGCCTGGACGTCGAACGCGGCCCCGCCCGCAGCCCCAAGCCGCCCCTGAATGAGCGCGGCATTGGACGGAAAAATCATGTCCGGGGTGGATGTGGCGACGATGATGAGGCCGATGTCCTCTGACTGCAGGCCTGCGGCTTCGAGCGCCTGGCGGGCCGCTTGCTCGCCAAGGTCAACACTCGTCGTGCCTGCATCGGCGAAATGGCGAAAACGGATTCCGGTACGCGCGACGATCCATTCGTCACTGGTTTCGACGCCGCGCGTGGCCAGATCTGCCGCCAGTTCGTCATTGCTGATTTTGCGGGGGGGCAGTGCGCCACCGGTGCCGGAAATGCGGGAAAATGGAGACATGGAGCAGATCGATCAGGGGAGTGGCGAAGGGCCAGTCGCTCAAGTCGCAGGAGCTGGCGCGGGCACAAGGGGTGATGACTCGTGCATCACTTCGAGAATTCGTTCAATCTGGCGCACGACATCGCCCTGCACCGCTTCGTGCGCGCGCAGCAGCGCCTGCTCGAAGGCAAAGGTGTCCGCCGAGCCGTGGCTTTTGACCACCAACCCGCGCAGCCCCAGCAAGGCAGCGCCGTTGTAGCGGCGATGGTCGACGCGCTTGCGGAAACGCTTGAGCACGGGCATGGCCAGCAAGGCCATCAGCTTGCTGAGCGGCGTCCGGGTAAATTCTTCGCGGATCATGCCAGACAGCATCTGCGCAAGACCTTCAGAAGTCTTCAGCGCCACGTTGCCGACAAAGCCATCGCACACGACGATATCGGTCGTCCCCTTGAAAATATCGTTGCCTTCGACATTGCCGTAGAAACGCAAGCGCCCAAGGGCATCGGCCTCGCGCAGCAGCTCCGCGGCGCGCTTGATGGCGTCATTGCCCTTGATCACCTCTTCACCGATGTTGAGCAAACCTACCGTTGGCTGCGCATGTCCACCAGCTGCCGCATAAGCCGTCCCCATGACGGCAAACTGCAACAAGTGCAAGGGCTCGCAATCGACGTTGGCCCCCAGGTCGAGCATCAAGGTCCCCTCGCCCTTCTGATTCGGCAGATAAGTGGCAATCGCCGGCCGCTCGATGTCGTGCAGGGTCTTGAGGAGATAGCGCGCCAAGGCCATGAGCGCGCCGGTATTCCCGGCGGAGACGCAGGCCTGGGCGCGACCGTCACGCACTAATTCAAGGGCGCGACGCATGGACGAATCGCGTTTGCGGCGCAGCGCGGTTTCAACCGGATCATCGGATGACACCACTTCGCTCGCCGCGACGAATTCGACGCGGGCATCATTTTGCAGATGTAACTGCCCCAAGAGCGGCATCACCGCTTCGGGCTGCCCGACCAGAAGCAGCCGACAATCCGGATGCGTCTGCAGGAATTGCGCGCAGGCGGGCAGAATCGCCTTTGGGCCATGATCCCCGCCCATCACGTCGACAGCCAGAGTGGAACTCATGACACAGTTTGCGCCAGCATCGAATGCAAGAATGACGACAAATCGCCCGGCGACTGCAAGCGATGCACGAGGCGCGGAGGCAAGCGCTTACTCGTCAGACTTGGTCTTGACGACTTTGCGCCCACGGTAAAAGCCGTTCGGGCTGATGTGGTGGCGCAGATGCGTCTCCCCCGTGGTCGGCTCGACAGCCAGCGGCGGCGCGCTCAGATGTTGATGGGCGCGGTGCATGCCACGCTTCGAAGGTGATTTCTTGTTTTGCTGGACGGCCACGGCAATCCCCTGTGAAAAAGCTGATCATTATATGCGAGCCTGCAAACAAGCAACGAAAGTTTTCACCGCCTCTTTGCATCGCCCAGGAGGTCGCGCAGATGCGCGAAGGGATGTTGCCGCTCCTCGGCGGGCGCTGCATCCGTCCTGGCCGCCGACAGCCCGGGCGCCTGCCCCTGCGGGCAGGCGTCGTGCATGGGCACGATGGGCAAGGCAAGAATGAGCTGATCTTCGATGAGTTTGAGCACATCGACCGGATGCTCTGCGGGCAGCGCTTCGTCTTCAGCCTCAAGCTCGGACTGGGTCAATTCCGGCTCCTCAATGACCAGGCGAAAGTCGACGGTCTCATCCAGCGGCTCGATCATCTCCTGCAGACAACGCTGGCAGATCAAGCGCAGTTCTGCGCGCACCCGCAAGGAAACCATCGCCTGGGGGCGCTGACCAACGCGGTCGCGTTTGTAGCCACGCAGCGTCCACGCGACGGGAGCGGCTTCCGTGCTCGCCAACAAATCGCTCAGGCGGGACATGGACGACAACGGCGCAGTGCCATGCAGTTCTCCATCGACGCGGGCAAAGTCGAACAAGGCCAGGGCATGGGGAGGACGCTGACTCATTGGCGCGTCCGATGGCGTGCTGGAAGTGGGGCTGGACATGCCGGCAGTTTACTGACTGCTACAAGTCGCCAAGACATCGCACAGGCCTGCTCTTACACTGAGGAGTATCCAGAGTTAGCGGCAGGCGCAGCTTCGACACACCAACAGGAAGTAGTAGATGGACAGCATTGCACAATGGTTTCCCATGGGTTGGGAGCCATTTCTTTATGGAGGCATTTTCATCGGGCTTGGAGTCAGCGTACTGTTCTGGCTGACCGGCCTGATCGGCGGCATCAGCACGGCCTACACAGCCGTCTGGTCTCTGGTGTCGCGCCACCCGTTCTTTCAACACGAAAATTTCGTATCTACCCGTAACTGGCGGCTGATGTATGGGCTGGGACTCATCATTGGCGCCGTGGTGTTTACGTATACCCTCGGGCATGGTCAAGGGTTCGTCACCAAGGTGCCCCTATGGCAGTTGTTGGCTGGCGGCATCGTGGCAGGGTTCGGCGCGCGCATGGGTGGCGGCTGCACCTCGGGACACGGCATTTGCGGCATTGGATCCGGGCAACTGCCCTCGATCCTCGCAGTGATCATTTTTCTGAGCACTGCGATCATCACCGCGCATCTGGTGCACGCCTTGGGAGGGTTCTGACATGCGACGCGTTCCTCCCCTTGCCGTCATGCTGTCGGCCCTGTTCGCAGGCGGGCTGTTCGGTTTCGGTCTGGCCTTGTCCACCATGGTCAAGCCCGAGAGCATCCTGCAATTTCTGATGCTCAAAGACTTGGGCTTGCTGCTGGTCATGGGCGGCGCTGCCGGCGTGACCTTCATCGCATACCATCTGCTGCCTCGGCTCATGAAGCGCCCGGTGTTCGGCGTGGTGTTCGGCAAGCATCCTTCGCATCTCAATGCCCGCACCCTGATCGGCGCAGCAATCTTTGGCGTGGGCTGGGGGCTGAGTGGCGTCTGCCCCGGACCGGCGATTGCCGGTCTTGGTGTCGGCAACTGGCCACTGCTCTTGAGCATCGCGGGCATACTTATCGGCGCCTGGCTGCACGGCCGTTTTTTTGGCAAGCACTGATGACAAACCCGGCAACCCCCGATCTGATCCTTGCCTCGACCTCGCGTTACCGCGGCGAGCTGTTGCAGCGTCTGCGCGTGCCGTTTGTCCATCGTGCGCCTGATGTCGATGAAACTCGCCAGGATGGCGAGTCTCCGGTGGAATTGGCGCTGCGACTTGCATCGGAAAAGGCCTGCGCCATCGCCCGCGCAGCGCGACAGAGCTGGGTGATCGGCTCCGATCAGGTCTGCATGCTGGGCGATGAAGCACTCGGCAAGCCGGGCTCGCATGCGGCCGCAGTCGGGCAACTGCGGCGCCTGAGCGGCTGCACGGCCATCTTTCATACTGCCGTCTGCGTGATCGCCCCGGATGGCTCGAAACAGGTGCGCAACTGCCCCACCGAGGCGGAATTCCGGCTGCTGAGCGAGGCGGAGATCGAGGCCTATCTCGGCCTCGACAAACCCTATGACTGCGCCGGGAGCGCCAAGTCCGAAGCACTCGGCCCGGCTTTGCTCAAGCGCATGCGCAGTGACGATCCCACCGCGTTGATCGGCCTGCCCTTGATCGACCTGTGCGACATGCTGCGGCTCAGCGGCTTTGATGTGCTGGCACGCGCTCAGCGTTCAGCGTAGGGTCCAGCCGACGTTCGAGAGCTCGCGCACCGCGCCCATGCCCAGCGCAGCGCCGAAACGCTTGGCCAGGCGCTCCGCGACATTTTCTTCAACGGTGTAGTCGACGATGTCGGGCGCCTTGATCTTGTCGCGCGCAATCTGGTCCACATTGCCGTAGCCATCGGCCAAACCTTGCTGCACGGCCGATTCGCCCGTCCACACCAGTCCGGAGAACGTCTGGTCATTGACCTTCAGCCGCGTGCCTCGCCCCTTTTCCACAGCGGCAATGAATTGCTTGTGAATCTGCTCCAGCATGCCCAGTGCATAAGTCTTCTGGTCTTCCGGCATGGGAGTGAATGGATCCATGAATCCCTTGTTGGTGCCGGCAGTGAGCAAGCGGCGCGTCACCCCCAGTTTGTCCATCAGCCCGGAGAAGCCAAAACCGTCCATCAGCACGCCAATCGACCCTACCAGACTGGCCGGATTGACGTAAATGTCGTTCGCCGCCGCCGCGACGTAATAGGCGCCAGAGGCACAGACCTCCTCGCACACGGCGTAGACCGGCTTGTTGTATTTGGCGCGCAGGCGCTCGATTTCCGCAAAGATCTGGCTGGCCTGCACCGGACTGCCACCTGGACTGTTGATGCGGAGAATCACTCCCTTGGCCTGCGGACTGGAAAACGCGTCCTGCAAGGCGGCATTGATGTTGTCGGCGCTGGCCTGTGAGCCGATCGAAATTTCGCCGTTGAGTTCAACCAGTGCGGTATGCGGGCCCTTTGTCGAACTGCCGCCATATTCCGCGAAAAGCCCGCCGAAGAAAATGAGAGCAACGATGCCGAGCGCAACGAAGCGGAAAAAGATCGACCAGCGGCGGGCGCGGCGTTTTTCGTTCACCACTTCCAGCACCAGTTTTTCCAGCACCTGCTTTTCCCACGCGCCTGGCTGGCTGGGGGACTCTGGGCGTGGCGGCGAGGAATCGGGAGGTAGTGCGCTCATATCAGGCCTCTGGAAGAAAAAAGGCACATCACAAATGGGAATTCGGGCGAGTCGGCAGGATACCAGCGGGCTTTCGCCCCAAGGCCAACGTGCCGGATCGCGATCGGGAAAGGATGATTGACGTCAAGCGGCGTATTTCCCGCGATCGGGCGTTGGCCTGCAACAGATCACCGGAAACAACTGGTTCCCGTTTTCCAAACGTCCCGGCTGCGCTTCGCGTGCCGGGACGCGCTTCAGCCGTTTTTCTGCAGAAAGCCCTGGAGTTCCGCCACTGAATGCACCAGTCCGACCGGGGTCAGGGTCTGCAATTGCGCAACGTCATGCGCGCCGTAGCTCACGCCGACTGCATCACACTCGGCATTACGGGCCATTTGCAGGTCATGGGTGGTATCACCCACCATCACGGTTCGCCTGGGTGGACTGGCAAGTTCGGCCATGATCTCGTGCAGCATGGCCGGGTGCGGTTTGGAGAATGTCTCATCCGCCGTACGCGTGGCGTCGAACAGGCCACGCAGTTCAGGCCGGTCCGTCGCCCGGCTCAGGCCAATGCGCGACTTGCCGGTCGCAACCGCCAGGTTGTAGCCAGCGGATTTGAGTTCATGCAATAAATCCAGCACGCCCTCAAACAGCACGAGTTGGCCATCGAGGGCGAAGTAATGTTTGCGATAGGCCGCAGCCAGCCGTGGATAGTCTGCATGCGGTAATTCGGGCGCTGCATGACGCAGCGCGTCTTCCAGGCCAAGTCCGATGACATACGACGCGGCCTCGCGGCTGGGTACGGGAAGACCCAGATCGCTGCAGGCCCGCTGGATCGCCCCGGTGATGGCCGCGGTCGAGTCCATTAGCGTGCCGTCCCAGTCGAACACAATCAGGTCGTAATTCTGGCGGTGCATGGGAAATCACTCGGAGAGTCAGGATTGCGCGCATTGTGCCCGCAAACGATGAAGCCATTGTGTGCAGTTGTCGGGCAATGCCGCGTGCAATTCCAGACGAGAACCGGTCGCGGGATGCGGAATGGCCAAAGACTCCGCGTGCAGAAACATGCGCTTGAACGGCGGCAATCCGGCAATCTGGCCGCGCGCCAGACCAGCATTCAGGGCGTCGTCACCATATTTGTCGTCGCCGATGATGGGATGACCGCAATGCGCCAGATGCACGCGGATCTGATGGGTGCGGCCAGTGAGCAGCCGCGCCTGCAGCAAGGTCAGCCCGCCCCACGCCCCCAGGCCTTGCAGCGCAAAGCGCTCCTGAGGACGAAACTGGGTACGCGATTCCTGTCCCTGCGCCGCATCCACCCGCACGCGCCGTTCGCCATTGGCAAGGAGGTACTTGTGCAGCGGAGCCTCCACCATCACGGCGCCACGCGTCCACAGCCCGGCCACCAACGCGAGATAGCGCTTGTCGGCATGCCGCTCGCGCAGCGCTGCGTGCAGCGCGGTCAGCGCGCTGCGCTTTTTGGCGATCAGCAGCAGACCGGAGGTGTCGCGGTCGAGCCGATGCACCAATTCAAGGAATTTCGCCGTGGGCCGCGCAGCGCGCAGCGCTTCGATTACCCCGAAGCTCACCCCGGAGCCGCCATGCACTGCCACACCCTCCGGCTTGTTGATCGCCAGCAGATAGTCGTCCTCGAACACGATGGGAAACTGCACTGCGGGCGCAGCACGCGGCGCATCCGTCTGCGCCACGCGCACGGGCGGAATGCGCACCTGATCGCTTGAGAGCAGCTTTTGCTCGGCGCTGGCGCGCGCGCCGTTCACCCGCACCTCGCCGGAGCGCACGATGCGATAAATATGGCTGCGCGGCACGCCTTTGAGGTGCCGGGCAAGGAAGTTGTCCAGCCGCTGTCCCTCGCCTGCGTCACCGACCTGAAGAAGTCGAACCTGAGGAGATGGCGCGGTGTGCATATAATCGGGCGTGAAGTTGTGAAGTTGAAAGAACGAATTTTGGCAATATTTCCGCGGAGTTGCGTGACGCAACTGTGCGATGTGCCAAGAATGGACTGCTTGCCGCCCTGCGATTGCCTTGCGCCTTTCCCGCTTTGCGGGCCGATGCAATACCGGCGGATCCGCCGTGACAGGGCATGCATTCTAGGTTCAGCTTCACACTGTCCGCTTTGCCGCCCTGCCCTATCTGGCACTGGCAGAGTCGACAGGCTTCATCGAAATGAGCGTTGGCCCAAAGCCTGAACGATGCCGTCGCGCAAGTGCGCCTGACGCACGCGACGTCCGCAAGGCTTTGCCATCCTGGATCTGAAACCCTTGAATCGACACTTCGCCTGCGACCGCACCTCAGCCCCGACATCGTGCTGTGTGCCGTTGTCGTTTGCGAAATCTGCTTGTGCTCACCCACCCCGAACTCCCGCCTCCTCGCCTGCTGCGCCTCATAGTCGCCGCATGCGAAGCATCTCTGCGCCTGAGCCAAACGCCCAGCGCCGCAAACCCGATGCGCGCCGTTGGAGACCTGTTGGTGGACGATTCCGCATGAGTCTTGCCTGATTCGGGCCGCCGGGACGCCGCACACGATGCGGCACCCCGGCGCCTGGTTTTAGCTCCGGAGATCAACGCATGGGGGCGCTTTGCCGCCCGCTTTGTATCGGCCGCGTTGCGCGGCCAGGAGCTTTGAAATGAAACGCATGTTGTTCAACGCCACGCAGTCTGAAGAATTGCGCGTGGCCATCGTCGATGGGCAGAAACTCCTCGACATCGATATCGAACAGGCCGGGCGCGAACAGCGCAAAGGCAATATCTACAAGGCCATTGTGACCCGCGTCGAGCCTTCGCTCGAAGCCTGCTTTGTCGACTACGGTGAAGAGCGCCACGGATTTTTACCCTTCAAGGAAATTTCCCGCCAGTATTTCAAGGAAGGCGTGTCACCTTCGCAGGCACGCATCCAGGACGTCATCACCGAAGGCCAGCAACTTCTAGTGCAGGTCGAAAAGGAAGAGCGCGGCAACAAGGGCGCGGCGCTGACCTCGTTTGTCTCGCTCGCCGGGCGCTATCTGGTGCTCATGCCCAATAACCCGCGCGGCGGTGGCGTCAGCCGCCGCATCGAAGGCGAAGACCGCCAGGAACTGCGCGAGGCGATGGATCAGCTCCAGTACCCCGAAGGCATGAGCCTGATCGCCCGCACTGCAGGCATCGGCCGCACCGCCGAAGAGCTTCAGTGGGATTTGAACTATCTGCTCAAGCTGTGGAGCGCGGTGCGCGATGCCTCGGAGACGCAGAAGGGCGCCTTCCTCATTTATCAGGAGTCCTCGCTGGTCATTCGCGCCATCCGCGACTATTTCACCAGCGACATCGGCGAAATCCTGATCGACACCGAAGACGTGTTCGAGCAGGCACGCCAGTTCATGCTCCACGTCATGCCCGACACGGTCGAGCGCGTGAAGCGCTATCGCGATGACCTGCCACTGTTCTCGCGCTTCCAGATCGAGCAGCAGATCGAAACCGCGTATTCGCGCACGGTCAACCTGCCCGCGGGCGGTGCCATCGTCATCGACCACACCGAAGCGCTGGTCGCGGTGGACGTCAACTCGGCGCGCTCCACCCGTGGCAACGCAATCGAAGACACGGCACTGCGCACCAACCTCGAAGCGGCCGACGAGGTGGCCCGCCAGATGCGCCTGCGCGACCTTGGCGGCCTGATCGTGGTCGACTTCATCGACATGGAAGAACCGCGCAACCAGCGCGCCGTCGAAGACCGCCTGCGCGATGCCATGCGCCAGGATCGCGCCCGTGTACAGGTGAGCAAGATTTCCAAGTTCGGCCTGCTTGAACTCTCGCGTCAGCGCCTGCGCCCCGCCCTATCGGAAGGCGCCTACGTCACCTGCCCGCGCTGCAACGGCACTGGCCACATCCGCGACACCGAATCCAGCGCCCTGCAAATCCTCCGCATCATCCAAGAAGAAGCGATGAAAGAAGGCACTGCCGCTGTGCACGTGCAAGTGCCGGTGGAAGTAGCCTCGTTCCTGCTCAATGAAAAACGCGCCGAGATCACCAAGATCGAACTGCGCCAGCGCCTGTCGGTGCTGCTCATTCCCAACAAGCATCTCGACACCCCGAACTACAAGCTCGAACGTCTCAAACACGACGACCCACGCCTGGAGAATCTGCCGACCAGCTACAGAATGGCCGATGATGTGGAGGAAGATACCGCCATCACCCGCCGCGAAAAGGAGCCACGTCCCCGCCAGGAAGCGCTGGTGCGCGGCATCACCCCTGAAGGCACGGCTCCCGTGATGCAGCCTCCTGCAGCCGACAGGGCTGCTGCTCCCAGTCCGGCGCTGGCACCCGCGACTGCGCCGGCAACTGCCGCACCGGCGGCTGGAGGCTTTTTCGGCTGGATCAAACGCATGTTCTCCGGCGAGCCGCAGCCAGCAGCCGCGCCGCTGACCGAGACGCCTAAGCCCTCACAACCCCTCACGCCCGCACTCACCAAGGCAGACGGACAGACGGGCCGCGACCAGCGCAATGGCTCCGGCCAGAATGGCAACCGGCGTCGCGGTGGCCGTGACCGCCAACGCGAAGGCCAGGGTGACACCCGTCAGCGCGTCAATCGAGCCCCGAGCGGCGAGACCACCGAGACCGCCGCGGCGGAGGCAACGAACAACCGCAACCGGGCGCCGCGTGGGCAGCAAGGACAAGGCGAACGCGGCAAACGCGAACGGACACCAGAAGAGGTCGCCGCACGCAAGGAACGCACGGCAGCCGCGTCCGCGCAAAACAGCTCGACTCCTGAGGACACCGCAGCCGAAACCGCACCCCGTACGTCCGGAAGCGGGCGTTCTGGCAACCGCCGTCCGCGCCGTGAGTCCGTTGAAGCCGCACCAGCAGCCGAACTGATCGACAGCCCGGTGGTCGATGCCGACACCGCAGCACCAAGCGAGGCAGCGCCGGCCGACTCCCAGGGAGAAGGCGCGAACAGCGAGGCCCAGACAGAGCGCAAATCGCGCAACCGTCGCGGCCGTGGTCGCCGTGGTGGCCGTCGCGAGGGCGGTGCTGCCGAGGACAACGGCGCTGTTGCGGCCGAAGCATCCGAGGCGACAACTGAGATTGACGCGGACGATGCAGACGCAACCCAGGGCCACAGCTTTGGCTCTCTGGCCGCTCCCGTTGTGCTTGAGGTTGCCGCGACAGCCATTGCGCCCAGCACGGAAGATGAGGCGCCGCTGTTGCTCAAGATCAACGCCCCGATGGATGCCCCCGCACTCGTTGCAGAGCCCGCCGAGCAGGCCCCGATCGCCGAGTTCACCCCGCTCGCAGAGCTCGCTTCCGAGCCCGTGCTCGCGACCGAGCCTGGCGAAGTCAACGCAGCCTCCGAGGCGCCAATCGCTGAACCTTCGCCAACCGCTCCCCCGGCAGGCTATGTGCTGCCTGTCGACGAGCTGCAGGCCACGGCGCACGCTGCCGGTCTGCAATGGGTGCAGTCAAACGCCGATGCCATCCGCCGCGTGAAGGAAGCGCTCGCGGCGCAGCCCGCGCCCATTCATGTGCCGCGCGAGCGCAAACCTGCGCCCAAGCTGGACGACGGCCCGCTCATCCTGGTGGAAACGGTGCGTTCCCTGCCCACCCTGCAACTGCCGGAAAATACGCAGCAAACGCATTGAACGGCACGGGCGCGACGATCAATCCGTTTCGCCCGTGCGCGTGGGCAGCAGCCCAAGCGCGACATCGGGATAACGCAGCGTCGCCCGCAGCTCCGCTTTCATGCGGGTGTTGTCCAGGCGGCGTGATTCACGCATGAAGCTCAGCATCATCGGACTCAGGCCTGCGGCTTGCGCGTCCGCCCGAGCCACGCGCGGGGGTCTGGGCAGGCCGTACAGGTCTGCCGCGAGATCGAAGTAATCGCCCATGCGCAGCACGCTGTCATCGCAGACGTTGTACACGCGCCCCGGGGCCGCACGGTCGAGTGCCAAGAGGCACAGCCGCGCCAGGTCGTCGGCATGGATGTGGTTGGTGTAGACATCATCGGCTTGCATCAATACCGGCAGGCCGCGCTCCAGTCGCGCCCTGGGCGAGCGCGACTGCGCATCGTAAATGCCGGGGATGCGCAGCATGCCCACCCTCCAGCCATGCTCCCGACCCGCCTGTCGCCAACGCGCCTCGGCATCGCAGCGGCGCTGCGCGCGCGCAGTGTGCGGTGTGCAGGTGCGGGTTTCCGCAACCAGATCGCCGCCACAATCGCCATACACCCCGGTGGTACTTGCATAGACCACGCGCAAAGTCTTTTTCCCGAGCCCGGATAAGATGCCTGACTGTTTCAGTCTGGAAATCAGGTGGCGACTGCGCAAGTCGCGCGCACCGTCGGTGTCTCCTGGCGGAGCCAGCATCAGCACGCGCTCCGGGGCAAGTCCGGAGAGTCGCCACAAGGTTTCAGGCTGATCGAGATCGCCGATGACCGGCACGATTCCTGCACGACGCAATGCTTCCAGCCGCTGCGGCGACGAGGTCAGCGCCAGCAGCCGGTAGCGCCCTCGCGCCAAAGCTGCCACCCGCATGCCGATGTCACCGCAGCCCACGATGAGCAGGCGGGGTCGCTGGCGTCCAGATTTTCCGTTCACATTCAACACCTTGTCATCATCACCATGAGTCATCAAATCACCGTTCAGCCCAGCGGCCACCAATACACCGCCGATGCGGAAGAAACCCTGCTTGCCGCCGCCATCCGCCAATCCGTAGGCCTGCCTTATGGCTGCCAGGACGGTGCCTGCGGTTCGTGCAAATGCAAACTGCTGCAAGGCGAAGTGGAACTGGGCACGCACCAGCTCAAGGCATTGAGCGAGGCTGAGCGTGCGCAAGGCCTCATTCTCGCCTGCCGCGCCACGGCACAAAGTGATGTGGTGATCGAGAGTCACGAAGTCGTCGGCGCAGGTGAGTTTCCGGTAAAAAAAATGCCGGCGCGCGTCAGCAACATCGAACATCTCGCCCCCGACGTAGTGCGAGTCATGCTGCAACTCCCCGCAGCGGACCCGCTGCGCTACCGCGCCGGGCAGTACATCCAGTTCCTGCTGCGCGACGGTGCACGGCGCAGCTACTCCATGGCCAGTGCGCCCGCCGATTCGCCGCAAGTCGAACTGCACCTGCGACACATGCCCGGCGGCAAATTCACGGATCATGTGTTCACCGCGATGAAGGAAAAAGAGATCCAACGCATCGAAGGACCATTCGGCAGCTTCTTCCTGCGCGACGATCCTGAGGGCAAGCCGCTGATCTTCCTCGCCTCCGGCACCGGCTTCGCGCCGATCAAGGCCATCCTTGAGCAGATGCAGGCCAATGGCGATCCGCGTCCGGTCACGCTGTACTGGGGCGGCCGCAAGCTGCAGGACATCTACCTGCTCGACTGGGTCGTGCAGCAGTGCGCCGTCAAGCCCAATCTGCGCGTCGTTCCGGTGCTGTCCGAAGCCGATACTGGCTGGACAGGCCGCACCGGCTTTGTCCATCAGGCAGTCATGTCGGACCTGCCCGACCTCTCCGGCCACGCCGTTTACGCCTGCGGCGCACCGGTCATGGTCGAAGCCGCCCATCGCGACTTCACCACCCAGTGCAGACTCCCTGAGGATGCCTTCTACGCTGACGCGTTCACCACCGAAGCGGACAAGGCCGGGACGAAGACCTGATGCGCTGACAGCATCGGCTGGGCGCAAGTAAAAAGGGCCTGCAAACGCAGGCCCTTTTCGACGCACAGAGCGATCACTCCCCCAGATATGCCGCCCGCACACGCGGGTCATGCAGGAGCTCGTCGGCTGGGCCGGTCATCGTGACCTGCCCCGAGTCCATGACGTAGCCACGATCGGCCAGACCGAGCGCGCGCTTGGCGTTTTGCTCGACCAGCAGAATGGTCACACCCTGCTTGGAGATTTCTTCGACCACTTCGAAGATTTTGTCCACCATGATTGGCGACAGTCCCATGGACGGCTCGTCGAGCAACAGCACTTGCGGCCGGCTCATCAGCGCACGCCCCATGGCCAGCATCTGCTGCTCGCCGCCAGACATGGTGCCCGCGAGCTGGTCGCGGCGCTCCTTGAGGCGCGGGAAGATGCCATACACCTTGTCGATGTCGCTGCCGATCTCCTTGTCCTTGCGGGTGTAAGCACCCATCTGCAGGTTTTCGTGGATGGTCATGCGGGTGAAGACGCCTCGGCCTTCCGGCACCATGCACAGGCCCTGCCGCACCAGGTCATAAGCACCCTGGCCATTGATGGTGCGTCCGGCGTAGTGCACCTCACCATCGGTGATGGGTTGCAGGCCCGTGATGGCCTTGAGCGTGGTGGTCTTGCCTGCGCCATTGGCGCCGATGAGACTGACCAGTTCGCCCTTGCGCACTTCGAGATCAACGCCCTTGACTGCCTGAATGCCGCCGTAGGAGACGCGCAGGCCCGTGATTTTGAGAACGGTTTCGGACATGCTCAATGCTCCCCTGCGCCCAGATAGGCTTCGATGACTTTTGGATCTTTCTGCACGTCGGCGGGTACCCCTTCAGCAATCGTCTTGCCGTAATCCAGCACAGTCACGCGGTTGCAAAGGCCCATGACCAGCTTCACATCATGTTCGATGATGAGAATGGTGCGCCCATCTTTTTGGATGGCGGTGAGCAGCTCTCGCAACTGCAACTTTTCGGTGGCGTTCATGCCAGCGGCGGGCTCATCCAGCGCCAGCAATTGCGGGTCGGTCGCCAGAGCGCGGGCGATTTCCAGGCGGCGCTGGTCGCCATACGACAAAGTGCGCGCGCGAAAGTCCGCATAGCGTTCGATGCCGACATAGGCCAGCAGCTCACGCGCCCGTTCTCGAATGGACTGCTCCTCCTTCCTGAAACGCTTGGTGCGGAACACTGCGCCGATCAGCGCGCTCTTGGTCCGCACATGCCGTCCCACCATCACATTTTCCAGCGCCGTCATGTCGGGGAACAGGCGGATGTTCTGGAAGGTCCGCGCGATACCCTCGCGTGCAACCTGATGCACCGCAGCAGGTTTGTAGGCCTTTCCCGCCAGAATGAAGTCGCCTGAATCCGGCGGATACAGGCCGGTTATAACGTTGAAAAACGTGGTCTTGCCAGCACCGTTCGGGCCGATAAGGCCGTAGATCTGACCGCGGTCGATCTGGATGCCGACCTCGCTCAGGGCTTGAAGGCCACCGAAACGCTTGGATGCGCCGTTTACACGCAGAACGGTCTCGCTCATGCCTTGCCTCCTTCCTGCAAGGGGGTCGGTAATTTGCTGAAGCTCTTGCCGTGTTCCGGCGCGGGCCACAAGCCCTTGGGACGCAGAATCATGATCACAATCATGGACAGCGCGTAGATCAACTGGCGCAGGATTCCGCTGTCGATGAATACATGTCCAAAGGCGTGCTGCTGCCAATCGGAAATGAACCCGGTGTAGCGCAAGGCTTCAGGCAGCACGGAAAGAATCACGGCACCGAGGATGACGCCCGGGATATGCCCCATCCCGCCGATCACCACCATCGCCAGAACGATGATCGATTCCAGCAACGAGAATGACTCGGGGGAGACGAAGCCCTGGAATGCACTGAACATCACCCCAGCAACGCCGCCGAAAGTGGCGCCCATGGAGAAGGCCAGCAGTTTCATGTTGCGGGTGTTGATGCCCATGGCCTTGGCGGCGATTTCGTCTTCGCGCATTGCCATCCAGGCACGCCCGATACGCGAGTCCTGCAAGCGGTAACTCAGAATCACGACAAACACCACCAGCACCAGGAACAGGTAGTAGTACTGCGCCACCGAGGGAATGGTGAAACTGCCGAGATTGATATTGTGGTTCAGATCCCAGCCGAACAGACTAATGCCGTGGATGCCCGAAATGCCCTGGGGCCCGTTGGTGATGTTTACCGGGGCGTTCAGGTTGTTCATGAAGATCCGGATGATCTCCCCGAAACCCAGTGTCACGATGGCCAGGTAGTCGCCGCGCAGCTTGAGCACCGGTGTACCAAGGAGGATGCCGGCACTCGCGGCTACAGTCGCAGCCAATGGAACGATCAGCCAGATCGATACGTGGAAGCCGTTGGGAAACATCGCGCCCAACGCGTCGAAATTGCTCGTGAGCTGGTTCGACGACAGCAGCGCGTACAGGTACGCCCCCACCGCGTAAAACGCGATGTAGCCCAGATCGAGCAGTCCGGCCAGGCCCACCACGATGTTCAATCCCAGCGCCAACATGATGTAAAGCATGGCGAATGCCGCAATCCGCACCCAGGCGTCGCCCGCAATCTGCAGCACCATGGGAAGCGCAATGAGAGCAGCGGCCCCCGCGATGATCCAGACCCAGTTTTTTTGTTTGTCCATGTTGGATCTCCTCAAGCGCGATCAGCGACGCGTTCGCCCAGCAAACCTTGCGGACGCAGGGTCAGCACCAGAATCAGCACGATGAAGGCAAAGATGTCCTGGTAATTGCTCCCGAAAACACCGCCGGTGAATGTGCCGATATAGCCCGCCCCAAGCACCTCGATCAGACCCAGCAACACCCCGCCCAGCATGGCGCCCGACAGATTGCCGATGCCCCCAAGCACCGCGGCCGTAAACGCCTTCAGTCCCGGCGTGAAGCCCATGTAGAAGTTGGCCGTGGCGAAGTTGGCGAACCACATCACCCCTGCAATGGCCGCGAGCATCGCGCCAATGACAAAAGCCGATGAAATGACGAAATTGGGATTCACCCCCATCAGCGACGCGACACGGGGATTCTCGGAGGTGGCGCGCATGGCGCGTCCGAGCTTCGTGTAGTTGACCAGCCAGGTCAGCCCACCCAGCAGAATGGCGGTGACGATCAGAATCATGATCTGCACCGGGGTGATGACCACGCCACCCATACTGATCACATGGCTCGGCAGCAATCCGGCAGGGAACACCTTGTAGTCGCGTCCCCAGATGATCATTGCCAGCGTTTCCAGCAGAATGGACATGCCGATGGCTGTGATTAGCGGGGCCAGTTTGGGCGCATTGCGCAAGGGTCGGTAGGCGATGCGCTCAATGACGTAATTGAGCGTAGCCGTGGCCAGCATGGCCACCACCAAAGCAATCACCACGGTGATCCACCCCGGCATGTTGGGGGCAATATGCGCAAACAACTTGAACACGCTGTATGCCGTGAGTGCCCCCACCATCATCACGTCCCCATGCGCAAAATTGATGAGGTTGACGATGCCGTACACCATGGTGTACCCGAGAGCGATCAGGGCATACATACTGCCCAGAACCAGACCATTGACGATCTGCTGAAGAAAAATATCCATTCCTAAATTCTCCTGACGAGCGGATGGCTAGTGAGATGCGGTCAGCTCTTTTGGAGTGACCGCGGTGAAACACGTAATCCAGATGCGTAAGCAAGGCGCATGCCGACCAACCCGCACCATTTCAGTGCAGACAGTCCTGACAAGACATGAGAGATCGATCGGACGCCAACTCCGCGGGGAATGTCATTCTCCACGTGAGGGACTGCACCCGGCAAAGCGATTGCCGCGTGTCGGTGAACAGGCTTCATCTGGTTATAAGGGCCGGGCTGTCCAGACCCCCTGTTTTTTTAGCTGGCGCGATGATAACCGCCTGTCTTGGTGCAACCTGCACCGGGAGAACCCGCAGTGCGGCCGCGATCAGTCGGCTGGCGGCGAAGGCGCCGCAGCGTCGCTTTCCGACTTGGAAGCCGGCACAACACTACCGTGTGTATTGCGTTCCGCCAGCTCCTGAAGGCGCCGGGCGATGCGATCTTCCACCCCGCGTGACGTCGGTTGATAGAAGCGCGGCGGGGACATGCCCTCGGGGAGGTAATGTTCTCCCGCCGCAAAGGCGTCGGCTTCGTCGTGGGCATAGCGATAATCCTTGCCGTAGCCCAGCGTTTTCATCAGTTTGGTTGGCGCGTTACGCAGATGCAGCGGCACTGGCTGCGTGCCACTCTCTTTGGCAAAGGCGCGCGCAGCGTTGTAGGCCTTGTAGACCGCATTCGACTTGGGCGTGACCGCCAGATAGACCACCGCCTCGGCCAGCGCCAGTTCACCCTCGGGGCTGCCCAGGCGCTCGTAGGTCTGTGCGGCGTCGAGGGCAAGGGTGAGCGCCTTGGGGTCGGCCAAGCCGATATCTTCGACCGCCATGCGGATCAGCCGGCGCGCCAGATAGCGCGGATCGGCGCCGCCTTCAAGCATGCGGGCGAACCAGTACAGCGAGGCATCCACGTCCGAGCCGCGCACCGACTTGTGGAGTGCTGAGATCAGATCGTAAGTCTGCTCGCCGCCTTTGTCGAAGCGCAGCAGCGTGGCACCGAGCGTCTGCTCCAGCAAATCCTCGGTGAGAATGGTCTGGCCGGCACGCTGCGCCGCCTGCAGCGCCAGTTCCAGCGCGCCCAACAAGCGGCGGGCGTCGCCGTCGGCGTGGCGGATCAGGCGTTGCTGCGCCGCAGGTTCCGTCGCATCGACCCCGCTGCCGGGCAAGGCACGCTGCATCAGCGTCTGCAGATCCTCGGCATCGAGCGGCTCGAGCACATAGACGACCGCACGCGACAACAGGGCGCTGTTGACCTCGAACGATGGGTTCTCGGTGGTGGCGCCAATGAAGGTGAACAGGCCGGACTCGACATGCGGCAGAAAGGCATCCTGCTGGCTTTTGTTGAAGCGGTGCACTTCGTCGACGAACACGATGGTGGCGCGCCCGCGCGCAAGCGCGGCCTGTGCCTGCGCCACCGCGTCGCGAATGTCCTTCACCCCGGCAAGCACGGCGGACAGCGGCAAAAAGTCGGCATCGAAGGCATCGGCCATCAGGCGCGCCAGCGTAGTTTTCCCCACGCCGGGCGGCCCCCAGAACAGCATGGAATGCAGCCTGCGGGTTTCAAACGCCACCCGCAGCGGCTTGCCCGGCCCGAGCAGATGGCGCTGGCCGACAACCTCATCGAGGTGGTGTGGTCGCAGGCGCTCGGCCAGCGGTGCGCGAGACGAGGACGCCTGCCCAGCGCGGGCAGGAGCGGGCAAATCCGCGTCGTCGAACAAGCCCGGGCTGTCTTCCATCTTCAGGGCTGGGTGATGACCGACGCGCCCTTGGGCGGGGTGAAGCGGAACCTGTCTGCGGCCAGCGCCGGGTTGCGGGCAATGGCGGTGAAGCGCATGGTGGAGATTTGCCCGAAAGCATCGCGCAGCTGCAATTCGGCCACTTCCGGACCTTGCGCCGTGGTGCGCAGACCGATGCGGATCCAGTCGAAATTGCCGTCCTTGGATTTGGGTGTGGCCTGCACCCATTGCAGGCCCTCGGCGTCGGGCTGGGCTTGCAGGGCGAACAGCTTGGTCAGATCGGTCCCGGCAAAGATGGCCGCAGGCGTGCCCTTGAACGCCTGCGTCACCGGGGTGATTGTCACCTGGTCGAGGTCGTGGTCATAGGTCCAGAGCTGTTTGCCATCGCTGACGATGACTTGGCGATAGGGCTTGGCGTAATCCCAGCGGAAACGGTCAGGCCGCTCAAACGCGAACTGGCCCGAAGCCGGCGCCTGTGCCGGGCCTTTGGGATTGCTCACGGTCTGGGTAAATTGGGCGCTTCCGCTTTTGGTCTGCTGCAGCCATTGCTCCAGCAGTTGCACCGATGTTGCAGCCACGGCACTGGGCAGCGCGGCGGCGAACAAACAGCAGCCCAGCAGCAGCCCCGCCAGTACGGGGCGCCCGCGCGCGATCAGGTTGGTCATCGTGATGTCTTTCTCATATGAACTCAGGAGATGCAGCGCAACTGCGGCCCTTACTCCGCGCGCACCGGCACCAGTATGTCGCGGTTGCCGTTGGACGTGAGCGCGGAGACCAGACCGGACTGTTCCATCTGTTCCAGTAATCGGGCAGAACGGTTGTAGCCGATGCGCAGATGACGCTGCACCAAAGAAATCGATGCCTTGCGGTGCTGCAGCACGATCTGCACAGCCTGGTCGTAGAGCGGATCGCTCTCGCCATCGGCATTGCCCATGCCACCCAAGGCCCCGCCGGCCCCCTCGGCGTCTTCCTCGCCGGTGAGGATGCCGTCGAGGTAATTCGGGCCGCCGCGGCTCTTGATGTCTTCGACCACGCGGTGCACCTCGGCGTCGCTGACAAACGCGCCATGCACCCGCTGCGGCATGCCGGAACCGGGCGGTAGATAGAGCATGTCGCCCATGCCGAGCAGGCTCTCGGCGCCCATCTGGTCGAGGATGGTGCGCGAGTCGATTTTGCTCGACACCTGAAACGCCATGCGCGTCGGGATGTTGGCCTTGATCAGCCCGGTGATCACATCCACGCTGGGCCGCTGGGTGGCGAGAATGAGATGGATGCCCGAAGCCCGCGCCTTCTGTGCCAGGCGGGCGATGAGTTCCTCGATCTTCTTGCCCACCACCATCATCAGGTCAGCAAGTTCGTCGATCACCACCACGATGTGCGGCAGTTTGTCCAGTGGCTCGGGCGCATCGGGTGTCAGGCTGAACGGATTGGTCAGCGGCTCCTCGCGTGCCTTGGCCTCTTGCACTTTCGTGTTGTAGCCGGCCAGATTGCGCACACCGAGCTTGCTCATGAGCTTGTAGCGCCGCTCCATTTCGCCCACGCACCAGTTCAGCGCCTGCGCCGCCTGTTTCATGTCGATCACAACAGGCGCGAGCAAATGGGGAATGCCGTCGTACACACTGAGCTCGAGCATCTTCGGGTCGATCAGGATCAGGCGCACATCGCTGGGCTCGGCCTTGTAAAGCAAGCTGAGAATCATCGCGTTCACGCCCACCGACTTGCCCGATCCCGTGGTACCCGCCACCAGCAAGTGCGGCATCTTGGCCAGATCGGCCACCACCGGATTGCCCACGATGTCCTTGCCGAGCCCCATGGTCAGCATGGACGCCGCCTCGTGGTAATTGTTGGAGCCGAGAATCTCCGACAACTTGATGGTCTGCCGTTTGGCATTGGGCAGTTCGAGCGCCATGGTGTTCTTGCCCGGAATGGTCTCGACCACACGGATGCTCACCAGCGACAGGGCGCGCGACAAATCGCGCGAAAGGTTCACGATTTGCGCGCCCTTCACCCCGGTGGCAGGCTCGACTTCATACCGCGTGATGACCGGGCCGGGATAGGCCGCAACCACGCGCACCTCCACGCCGAAGTCCTTGAGCTTTTTCTCGATCAGACGCGACGTGAATTCCAGAGTTTCATGGCTCACCGTTTCCACCTGTACCGAGGGCGCGGCGTCGAGCAGCCCCAACGCGGGCAGCGATGAATCGGGCAGTTCGTTGAACAGCGGTTTCTGCTTTTCCTTGAGCACGCGCGGCGACTGTGGCACGAAGGCCACGGAAGGCTCGATCAGCACCGGGGCGAGCACTTCACGCTCCTCCACCAAGGGGCGTTGCAACTCGACTTCCTTCTCGCGCTCCTGCATGGCCTGCTGACCCGCCAGCGCATCGTCCTCGCGACCGCGGCGCTCGCGCTGCCAAGTCCAGAGACGCTCGATCCAGCCGCCGAGGCGCTCGGCGACGTCGCCCCAGGAGAAATGTCCCACCCAGCTCAGTGAAAACAGGAGGATGGCCAGGAGCACCAAAGTGCCCCCAGTAACCCCCAGCAAGGTATCGATTTCGTTGCCCACGGCG
>JBAUTC010000226.1:0-1851 GCA_049582025.1 Thiomonas sp. | reverse complement strand
GCGCCGCATGCCACGCAGCACTGGGGCGCGCTCCTGGCGCCGCTGCACAACCGGCGCTTTGTCGCCCTGCTCGCGGTGTTCGTCACCAGCGGCATTGCGGCAGCCATACCGGCCACACTGGTGCTGTTTTTCATCCGCGACCGGCTCGACGCCGCAGCGCTGTCTGGCGCGTATCTGTTTGCCTACTTTGCCGCGGCTGGCCTGCTCGTGCCGGCATGGTTGCGCGCGGTACGGCGCTGGGGGGCGGCGCGCTGCTGGCTGCTGGGCATGGGGTTGGCGGTGGCCGCTTTCGTGTGGGCGGCGTTGCTGCAGCCCGGCGACCGCTGGGGGTATGCACTGGTGGTGGCGCTCTCGGGCGCAGCGCTCGGCCCGGATCTGGTCATGCCACCGGCGCTTCTGGCCGGAGTGATTCGCACCGCCGGGCATGGTGATCAGCTTGAAGGACGTTACTTCGGCGTCTGGAACTTTGCGACCAAGCTCAACCTCGCACTGGCTGCAGGCCTTGCACTGCCGCTGCTGGCCCTGTTCGGCTACCGCCCCGGCACGCTGGAGACCGGGACGCTGCCACCGCTGGTGGTGGCCTACTGCCTTTTGCCTTCGGCGCTCAAGCTCGTTTCCGCAGCATTGCTGTGGCGTTTTTTTGTCCGCGGCGTCCCGGCGAAGATCGTGGCCGCGTCCCATCCCTGAACTTTGAATGGAGGTTATCCATGTTGTCCAAATCCGTGTCTTCTTTCTGGCTGCAACAGCGCCGCTGGTGGCTGCTGGCCGCCGTACTCGGCGTCAGCCTCCTGTCGGGATGCGCCAGTGTCACGCCGCGGGACTACCGCGGCCAGCAGCCCACCCTGGACCTGAAACAGTATTTCAACGGACGGCTGACTGCCGTTGGCATTGTGTTCGATCGCTCAGGCAAGATGACGCGGCGCTTCCATGTCACCATCGATGCCTCGTGGAAAGGCGATGTGGGAACGCTTGACGAGCACTTTATCTACAACGACGGCGCCAAGCAGGAGCGCATCTGGACCATCCGCGCCCTGCCGGAGAAGGACGGCGAAAAGCGCTACATCGGCACTGCCGGCGACGTGATCGGCGAGGCCACCGGCCTTGCTGACGGCAATGCGCTGAACTGGCACTACACGCTGGCACTGCAGGTGGGCGGCACGATCTACAACGTGCAGCTCGACGACTGGATGTACCTGATGGATAAGCACGTTCTGCTCAACCATTCGGTCATCACCAAGTTCGGCTTCAAGGTCGGCAGCGTGTTCCTGTCATTCAACAAACCCTGATGTCATGGCACTGAACCCGCGCATTGAAGGATGGAATGCCCGCCGTGTCTGGGTGATCGGTGCATCCACCGGCATTGGCCGCGCCACCGCGCAGGTGCTGCTGCGGCGCGGAGCCCGGGTAGCGGTGTCGGCGCGCAGCGCTCAGGGCCTGCAGTCGATCGACGGCGCACTGGTCTTGCCGCTGGACGTGACCGATGCCGCCGCAGTGCACGACGCGATGCAGCGGCTGATGCACGACTGGGGCGGCCTGGATTTGCTGCTGTATTGCGCAGGCACCTACCGGCCCATGCGCGCCACCGCGTTCAATCTGGCCAGTGCGCTGCAGCACGACGACGTGAACTACCGCGGCGCGTTGCATGCGCTGGCGGCCGTGCTGCCGGTGCTCACCGCCCAGCGTGCGGGGCATATCGCCCTGGTCAGCAGCGTGGCCGGCCTGGGCGGGTTGCCGCAGGCTCTGGCTTACGGACCAACCAAGGCGGCGCTGATCAACCTGGCGGAAACGCTCTACATCGACCTGCACGACGCAGGTATCGGCGAGCATGTGATCAACCCGGGCTACGTGGAA
>JBAUTC010000225.1:0-3134 GCA_049582025.1 Thiomonas sp. | reverse complement strand
GTGCCGGGGCCGGCTCCCTGGGCGCGCAGGGCGTGCGCCAGCGCGCGGGCGCGGGCGTCCAGTTCAGCATAGGTCAGCGAACGGCCTTCAAACACCAGCGCGGTGCCATCGGCATGAGCGGCGGCGCTGCGGGCGAGCAGGTCGCTCAGGCGCAGAGCGCCGTCGGGGTAGGTGCGGTCGGTGGCGTTCCACTGCGTCAGCAGGACCTGCTCCGCGGAGGTGGGGGCGAAGACGCTGGCGATGTCCAGTTCTGGCTGGGCAGCGATGCGCTCCAGCGCGGCGCGGTACAGCTCCAGCCAGCCGCGCACGGTGACCTGGTCGAGCAGTCCGGTTTTGTACTGGCACTCCAATAGCAGGCCGCGCGCATCTGGCGTGGCATTGAGGTAGAGCTCGAAGTTTTCGGCCTGGCGCGGGTTGGTGATGAGCTCGGCTTGCAGCCCCACGGCCGCGAAGGTGGCCGGGTCGATGCGGGCGTCGAGGTTGAACACCACCGACACCAGCGGGAGCCGACCCGGATCGCGCGGCAGTTGCAGCCGCTGCAGCAGACTGCCGAACGTGAGCCCCTGGTGGTCCAGAGCATCGAGCAGGGTGCCGCGCGTGGTTGCAAGGACGTCGGCGAACGGCGTGGTCGGGTCGACAGCAACGCGGATGGGCAGCAAGTTCACGCAATGGCCGACCAGCGACATCTGCCCTTCGGCAGATTGGCCCGCTGAGGAAATGCCGACCACCACGTCGCCCTGGCCGGTGAGGCGGGACACCAGCCCGGAGAACACGGTGAACAGGGTGGCGAACAGGCTTGCCCCCCGCCGAGCGGCGAGCTGCTTGATCGAGTCGAGCATGGCGGGTTCGAGCAGCATGTCCTCGCGCGCGGCGGCGAAGTCGCGCAGTGGACCGCGGGGCTTGTCGGTGGGCAGGTCCGCCGCCGGAGCGGCGTCGCCGTACTTGGCGAGCCAGAAGCGGGCGTCGGCCTCGGCTTGCTGCTGGTGCTCGGTGTCCTGTAGTGCCAGGGCATAGTCGGCGTATTGCTCGGTTGGCGCTGGCGGGGCTTTCCCATCACGCGCGGCGGCGTACAGGGCGGCCAGTTCGTTGACCAGCACCCCGAACGACCACCCGTCGCAGACGATGTGATGGGCGCTGAGCACCAGCGCGGCGTGGTTGTCCACCAGACGCAGCAGTCGGGCTCGGAACAGTGGGCCGCGTTCGAGATCGAAGGGAATGGACACGGCCTGCACGCCAGCGCGCTTCAGGGCGTTGGACTGCTGGTCAGAGGTGAGACCACGTAAATCGACTACCGGAATGTCCAGCGCCACTGTCTGGGCGATGAGCAGCTGTTCGCCGTCGGTGCTGAAGGTGGCGCGCAGGGCGTCGTGCCGGTCCACGAGGGCCTGCACCGCGTCGCGCAGCTTGTCGAGGTCGAGCGGGCCGCGCAGGTGCAGCGTGACCGACTCGTTGTAGGACAGTGTGGCATCTCCGCCGAGTTGGCAGGCCAGCCAGATTTCGCGCTGCGCCTCGGTGCTCGGCACGGCCCCAGCCAGGGGTGCGCCATCGGCAAAGGGGTCATAGTCGACGGCAGTGAGTGTGCTTGTGGAATCGTTCATCTGCTCAGGCTCTTGATGCTGGGCGCGCGCTCAGGCGCTGACTTTCATGTACTTGGCGGGGTTGTCCGGGTTGGGAACGAACCAGGCCGGCTTGCCGTCGGTATCCTTGCCCAGACGGGCGCCGGGCACCGGCGGCTTGGTGGCGTCGAAGGCTACCGATATGGGGGACTTGCGACGCGGCAGGAATTCGGACTCCTGCAGTTCGCGCACCGATTCCTTGAAAGCGTCGGCGATGAGGCGGAGGTCCGCATCGCTGTGGGCGGTGGTGAGGAAGCAGGGAAAGTTGTCGAGGATGTGCACGCCGCGGCTGCGCATCATCGGGAACAGCAGGTCCTGCAGCGGATGGTCTTCCAGCCAGGCCACGCGCCACAGCGAGGCGAAGTGGCGGATTTCCAGTGGAGCACCAACTTCGCGGCAGAAGGCGCTGAGTTCCTCGGCCAGCGCGGTGGTCTTGGCGTTGAGGTCTTCCTGCAGTGCGGGGCCCGCCTGCTTGAAGTGCTGCAGGCTGGCATGCGCTGCGGCCAGGGCTAGGGGGTGGCGCACGAAGGTGCCGGCGAAGTAGGTCACGCCGACGCTGGGGATGGAGTCGTCGCCGAACTTCCATTCGCCGCCGTCCAGCGCGTCCATGAAGGCGCGCTTGCCGGCAATCACCCCGATGGGCATGCCGCCGCCGATGACCTTGCCGTAGCTGGCCAGGTCGGCGCGGATGCCGAAGAGTTGCTGGGCACCGCCCAGGGCCGAGCGGAAGCCGGTGATGACCTCGTCGAAGATCAGGCAGGCGCCGCTCTTCTCGGTGATGGCGCGGACCTCCTTGAGAAAGTCCACGGGCCGGAATTCGGGCCGGCGGCTCTGCACCGGTTCGACCAGCACGGCAGCCAGATCGTCGGCGTTGGCGCGGATGAACTCCAGCGCCTCGGGCGTACCGTAGTCGAGCACCCGCACGTCACCAAACATGCCGCGCATGATCCCCGGCGCGCCGGGGATGCCCTTGCCGCCCTTGCCGGGACGCACCACCACTTCGTCGAAGGTGCCGTGGTAGGAGCCGCTGAACAGCACCACGGTGCTGCGGCCGGTGACGGTGCGGGCGATGCGCACCGCGGCCATGACGGCCTCGGAGCCGGTGTTGCACAGGCCGGCGCGGTCGAAGCCGGTGAGCTCGCAGATCAGATCGGCCACAGGGCCGGCGAGCGGGTGTTGCGGGCCGATGTCGTAGCCGTCATCGAGTTGCCTGCGCACGGCGTCGAGGACGAAATCAGGTTGCCAGCCGAACAGGCTCATGCCAAAGCCGTTGAGCGCGTCAACGTACTCGTTGCCGTCTAGGTCCCACATGTGCGCGCCCTTGCTGCGCTCAATGACGATCTGGTAAGTGATCTCCTTGGTCATCGGGCGGAAGCCGTTGACCACGCGCGGGTCGGCCAGATGGTCGCGGTAATCCACGGTGTAGGCGCGGCTCTTGGCGGTGCGCTCCACATAACGGCGCATGAATGCAGCCAGGCGCGCTTTCTGCCGCTCGGTCAGCGGGCTGGCCTGGGTGTG
>JBAUTC010000224.1:0-6659 GCA_049582025.1 Thiomonas sp. | reverse complement strand
GGCCGTGGTCGTGGACGATGCCGCCCAGGGCGTCACCCATGTGGTACGCGGTTGCGATCTGCTGACCAGCACGCCGCCAAGCCCTTCCGTCTCGACCGCACGCAGGCCGCCACTGCCGATCAGAACCACGCCTATACCGCAGAACAGCAGGCTTACGACAACGGCGCGGCCGACCTATTTCACAAATACACCGGGAAAGGCACGACGGGCGGCGCTGGGTCTTTCGGCACCAAGGGTCAGGTGATGGGCTATTACGACGGCAACACCGTTGGCGCGCTGTGGAACTACGCGCAGTCCTTCGCCATGAGTGATGACGCGTATACCGATACCTATGGCCCGTCCACACCTGGAGCCCTGGAGGCGGTGTCGGGCCAGACCGACGGCATGCAGATCGTGGCGAGCAGCAAAACTTCGTACTACGTTGACGATACTCAGGGTGGCTACACCATGATCAATGATGTGGACCCGGCGGGCGACGTGTGCTCCAAGGCGTCTGATCAGGTCTACATGTCCGGAAAGAATATTGGAGATTTGCTCAACGCCAAGAACATCTCCTGGGGCGGGTTCATGGGCGGCTTCAATCTAGGTGCGACTAACCCCAATGGCACCACCAACTGCCTGCGCAGTACGGTGTCACAGACAGTCAACTCGACGGTGACCGACTACATCCCGCACCACAACTGGTTCCAGTATTACAAGAGCACGGCCAATCCCACGCATGCCCGTCCGAGCTCCACGCTGGCCATCGGCCACACCGTGGAAACAGATGGCAAGACGACCGATCCCGCCAACCACGAATACGGTCTGCAGGATTTCTTCGCGGCGGTGAAGGCTGACAATATGCCCGCTGTGGCCTATCTGAAGGCTCCCGCCTTCGAGGACGGCCACGCCGGCTATTCGGATCCGCTCGACGAACAGGCCTTCGTCGCGCAAGTGGTGAATTTCCTGGAGCAGCAGCCGCAGTGGAGCAGCACCGCAGTCATCGTCACCTGGGATGATTCGGACGGCTGGTACGACCACGCCTTCGCCACCACCACCAACGCGTCCTTCGACAGCCAGGCTGATCAGCTCAACGGCGCCGGCGTCTGCGGCAGCGGCACGCCGCTGTCCGGCTTGAGCGGAAAACCGGTGAACGGCCGCTGCGGCCCCGGCACGCGCATTCCCTTCCTGGTGATCTCACCCTGGGCCAAGCCCAACTATGTGAGCAACACCGCCATCAGTCAGGCGTCCATCGTCAAGTTCATCGAGGACAACTGGCTGGGCGGCAACCGCGTGGGCGGCGGTTCGTTCGACGCCACCGCCGGCTCGATCATGAACCTGTTTGATTTCAGCAAGTCCGCTGGCACCAAGGTGTTCATCGATCCGGTGCAGGGGACGGTGTTGAGCACGCCGCCGGCAGGCAGCACGTCGCCTGCCTTCAACGTCTCGCTGTTCACCGGCTAAAGCTGAGCAGCATCCCGGCTGAATGCCTCCCCTGCGGGGGAGGTTTTTTCCAGCGGCGTCGCCGCCAGCGCCAGGCCCCCGAGCCGCTGGAAAAGACACACGCATCATCACAGGCTCCATGACTCCATCCATCACCGTTCCGGGCGAGGCTTCCGCCATATCGGCAGAGCCAGCGCGGCGCCGCAACCGCTGGCTCCGCCGAATTGCCGCAGGCGCCCTCGTTCTGGCCGGGCTTGGCGTGGCGGCGCTGGCCTGGGGTCTGCACACCCAGCCGAGCATTGCGCGACGCGACTGGCTGACCCACCCCGCTGACAGCTTCATCCTCGCACTGGGTGTCAATCCGCACCCCGTGCATCTGGTTCTGCCGGTCTCGCGGCCCCTTTCCGCCGTGGCGCGGCTCGGCCAGCAACTTTTTTTTGACACCACGTTGTCGGCCTCTGGCAAACAGTCCTGTGCGTCCTGCCATGATCCCGCCAATGGCTACAACCCGCCGCCGGGCAGCGGCCCGGTGATGCTGGGCGGGCCGCACATGAGCGCACCGGGCTTCCGTCCGCCGCCGTCGCTTGCCTATCTGTACCGGCAACAGCTCTTCTCCATCGGCCCGGACAACGAGGAGAACGAGACCGTCACCCTGCAGCAGCTCGTGCAGCTTGGGCGCACCGCCAGCCGCGCTACCAAGACCGCCGCGGCCACGGCGCAGGCCTCGCGGAACCTTGTGCCGCAGGGCGGACTGTTCTGGGACGGGCGGGTCAACACCCTGCAGCAGCAGGCCGACGGCCCGCTGTTCAATCCGGTGGAAATGGATGCGGGCAGCCCGAAGCGCGTGGCCGCAATCATCCAACGGCAGTCCTACGCCAAGGAGTTCCTGCAACTGTTCGGCCCGAATGTGTTTGGCGACCCGAGGCAGACCGTGGCCGAGGCGCTGTTCGCCATCGCCCGCTATCAGATCGAATCCCCGAAGTTCCACGCCTTTAACAGCAAGTACGACGCCTGGCTGCAAGGTAAGGCACGCATGAGCCCGCAGGAAATGCGCGGTTATCTCGCGTTCAACGACGTGAAGAAAGCCGACTGCGCCGCCTGCCACCTGGACAAGCCCACCCCCACCGGCTTGCCGCCGCTGTTCACCGACGCGCAGTACGAGGCACTGGGAGTGCCGCGCAATCCGCACATTCCGGCCAACCGCGATCCGCACTACATCGATCTCGGCCTGTGCGGCCCCTTCCGTGCCGACCTGAAGAAGCAGACCCAGTATTGCGGCCTGTTCCTCACCCCTACGCTGCGCAATGTGGCGCAGCGTCCCATCTACTTCCACAACGGGGTGTATCACTCGCTCGAACAGGTGCTCGATTTCTACAACTTCCGCGACGTGCAGCCGCAGAAGATCTATCCCGTCGGCGCAGATGGCCGGGTGCAGAAGTTCAACGACCTGCCTGCGGCGGATCGCGCCAATGTGGACGTGACCGACCCGCCCCTTAATCGCATGGCGGGTGAGCAGCCCGCGATGAGCGCGCAGGATATGCGCGACATCATCGCCTTCCTCAAGACGCTGAACGACGGTTACACGCCGCTGAAACCGGCGTCGTAACAGCTCAGGCGGCCAGGGCTGGCGGATTCAGCCGTTCGAGCATGCTGGCAAACAGGTGTTGCAGGTTTGGCGCTGCCTGTCCATGCAGATGAGAGCGCAGGGCACCTTCGGGTGAGATCCAGTGCAGCGTTCCGACGCGGCGAATGGCGAAGCCGCGCTGGTGCGCGCCCTGCACGATGCCCCAGTCGCTGCCTGACTGCTCGTGCAACAGGACACGACCGAGAGCGCCAGAGATCGCCTTCAACTGTTGCGGCTTGAGTGCCTGCGGGGTGACGCGGTCGATCACCCCCTGGAGAACTTGCAGATCCTGCATCGTGCCGCACAGCAGGTCGCCGTGGCTGCATGCCGAAACGAGCACATCGGCCTCCTGCAGGCATTGGGCAAGTTGGTGGGAATCTGACGGTTCAAGATTGAAGAGAAGCATCACGGTCTCCTGCACATCCGCATCGGTGAAGCAACATCTTTTACGCCAACAAATATGACAAATCATGTGGCGCATCCAAACAACCGCCGGGCAGGCCTGGCGCCGCAGGAATTCGCCGGTCGGCACCGTGGGCGACAATCCTTCCATGCCGCTCGTGACCCCTCAACAAGAATATGCCCGCATGCACATCGTCCCCGATTTCGCGGGCATGGAGCTTCTGACCGCACGCTTCTGGTCGCATGCCTATGCGCCACACGTGCACGATACCTTTGCCATCGCCGTGATCGAGCATGGCGTGGAACATTTCCGCTGCGGCGCAACCACCCATGATGCGCCGGCCGGGACGATCGCGGTGGTGCCGCCCGGCGAGGTGCATGACGGCAGGCGCGGCTGCGAGGCAGGCTGGGCTTACCGCGTGTTCTATCCGCGCCCCGAACTGCTCGCCGGGTTGATGGCCGAGCTGCGCGACGGTGATGCCCGGTTGCCGGTGTTCGACCACGTGGTGATCGACGACCCGACGCTGTTCCGGGCACTGCGCGGCCTGCACACCGCGCTCCACGCCACCGACGACTGCCTGCAGCGCGCCTGCGCCTGGTGTGAGGCCATGGTGCCGCTGCTGCGTCATGCCGGGGTGCGCGAACCCGGTACCGGGCGGGAGGATGCTGCAGTGCGCACCGCGCAGGAGCTGCTGCGCGCCGACCATGCGGCCGTTCTCACCCTCGACGATTTGGCGCGTGCGGTGAGCCTGAGCCCCTGGCATTTCAATCGCGTGTTCTCCCGCACTGTCGGTCTGCCGCCGCACGCTTGGCGCAACCAGTGGCGGCTCGCCCAGGCGAAGACCTTGTTGCGCAGCGGCGAGAGTCCGGCAGATGTCGCCGCAGGCCTGGGATTTGCCGACCAGTCGCATCTGCATCGGCATTTCAAGCGGGCGTTTGGCGTGACGCCAGGTGCCTATGGCCAGCGCAAGATCGTTCAAGACCTGATGCCGCAGCGCCTGTAATCTGGCGGCATGACCTCAGCAACTTCCCCATCCGCCGCTCGATGGCCTGACCGCCGCACCGAGTTCCTGCACGGTGCGCGCGACACGCTGCCCCTGCTGCTGGGCGCGGCGCCATTCGGGCTGATCTTCGGCGCGCTGGCGGCCGCAAGCGTGCTGGGGCCGGCCGGCGGGTTGGCGATGTCGGCCATCGTGTTCGCAGGCTCCGCGCAGTTCATCGCGCTGAGCCTCATCATCGCGGGCACCGGCCCGCTGGTGGTGGTGCTCACTACCCTGGTGGTCAATCTGCGCCATCTGCTGTACGCCGCGACGCTGCAGCCGCAGGTGGCGGCGCTGCCGCAGCGCTGGCGGATTCTGCTCGCCTTCTGGCTCACCGACGAGACCTTCGCGGTCGTCCACCATCGTTACACGCGGGACGACGGTGCACCCTTCAAACACTGGTACACCGCCGGCTCCGGGCTGGCGATGTATGCCAACTGGCAGACGTGGACGATCGTGGGCGTGGTGCTCGGCCACGCCAGCCCGCAACTGGCGCATCTGGGGCTGGAATTCGCCATGGTGGCAACCTTCGTGGGCATCGTTGTGCCACTGTTGCGCGACCGCCCCAGCATCGCGGTGAGTCTGACCGCAGCGGTGGTTGCGCTGGCCGCGCGTGATCTGCCCTACAAGCTCTCGCTGCTGGCCGCGGCGCTGGCCGGCGTGGCGGTGGGGGTGTGGCTGGACGGGCGCGCCGCGCGGGCTTCCGGGGAGGTGCGGGGATGAATGCAACGACTGCGCTGACCATCGTCGGCATGATGGCGGTGACCTTCGGTATTCGCTACGTGCTGTTCGGCCTGGGTGGGCGGTTGCGCTTTTCGCCGGCGGTGCGGCAGGCGCTGCGGCATGTGCCGGTGGCAGTGCTCACCGCCATCGTGGTGCCGATGGTGCTGCTGCCCGACGGTCAGCACTGGGACCTGAGCTGGCGCAATCCCTGGCTGGCGGGAGCTCTGGCCAGCGCGGCGCTGGCGCTGGGCACCCGACGGCTGCTGGCCGCCATCGCCGGTGGCATGGCGGTGTACCTGCTGTGGCGTTTCGGCCTGAAACTTACTTGATCGAGGCCAGTTGTTTCTCGACGGCTTCCTGCGGCTGGGCGCCTTCCAGGCGGCTGCCGTTCATGAAGATCAGCGTGGGCGTGGAGGAGATTCCCAGCTTCTCGGCCAGTTGCACATTGGCCTTGAGCGGGTCGACGCAGGCTGTGGAGGGCTTGGGCGGCTGGACCTGATTGTTCATCCAGTCCAGCCAGGCCTTGCTTCGATTGGGCGCGCACCAGATGTCGCGGGCCTGCGGCAGGGATTCGCGGCGGATGATGGGAACGACGAACACATGCAGCGTGACGTTGCTCATCTTTTCCAGCGTGCCTTCCATCTGGTGGCAGTACGGGCAGTACGGGTCTTCAAAAATGGCGATCTGGCGCTTGCCGTTGCCGAAGACCAGCTTGAACGAGTCTTTGAACGGCAGATCCTTCCAGCTCACCCGGCGCAGGTCGTCAATGCGGGCCTTGGTGACATTGGTCTGGGTCTTGGTATCGAAAATCTCGCCCGCGAATAGAAAGGTGGCCTTGGCATCGGTGTAGAAAATCTTGCTGCCGACATCCACTTCATACAGACCAGCGTACGGGGTCTTGATGATCTTGGCGCCAGCGGGCAGGCCGGGCATGGCCTTTTCCAGCGCGGCGCGCGTTTCCGACAGGGTTTGTGCCAAGGCCGGAACCGATAGCACGGCAAAAGAGAGTGCGGCCAGACGCAGCCAGCGCAAAACAGAACGGCAGAGCAGAGGGTTCATGAACGCGGCGCAGCGCAACACTGCGCATCAGGCAAGGTAGGGAAGGCCAGAAGCATACCGGGTGAGCAGTTGCTTGAGTGGCGGCAGGGCATTCGCGGCGTTCAAACCCAGCGCGCGCAGCGGCGCCGGCACGCGGCTTTGCGTGGCGTACAGCCGGGCGAGGGCGTCGGTGGCGGTGGCCAGGGCCAGCACCTGTTCCGCGCGGGCACGGGAATAGCGTCGCAATAGCCGGGGGTCATTGATCGCCTGGCCCGCGCCGCGTTGCTGCAGGGTATGCGCCAGCACCTGCACATCCTGCAAGCCGAGGTTCAAGCCCTGACCGGCGAGGGGATGGACGCGGTGCGCGGCGTCGCCGATCAGCACCAGACCGTCGGCCACGGTACGCCGGG
>JBAUTC010000223.1:0-35895 GCA_049582025.1 Thiomonas sp. | reverse complement strand
AGCAGGATGCGGTCAGCGGGCGCTACGCACTCGGGCCGGCAGCGCTGCGTATCGGCCTGACCTGCCTGCACCAGCTCGATCCGATGCGTGCTGCCGAGCCGGTCATCCATGAGCTGGCGGCAACCACCGGACATGCCGTCGCGCTGGCCGTCTGGGGAAATTTCGGACCGACCGTGGTGCGTCTCATTGAGGCCAGGCAGCCACTGCACGTGGCGCTGCGCGTGGGCAGCGTGATGTCGATTTTCGACACCGCGACCGGCCGCGCGTTCGCCGCCACGCTGCCGCGCGAGCGCTTGGCCGAGGCTGTCGCCGGACCCAACGGCGACCTGGTGTCGCGCAATGTGCTGTTGGAGCGCGATGGGGAAATCGACCAGATTCGCGCAGAGAGCGCCCGGCATGGTGTCTGCCGTGCTGCCGGCAGGCCGATTCCTGGTGTCAATGCATTCAGCGCCGCCGCTTTTGATCATGAAGGAACGCCGGTGCTGGTTGTCACGGCGCTGGACCATGTCGACCGGCTGTCCAGCAACTGGAACGGGGCAACTGCGCAGGCGGTGCGCGATGCGGCACGCCGCATTTCACAACGCCTGGGCTTTCAGGAGCCAGCGCGCAACTGACCCCTCGTGCAGTCGCGCGGCACGGGTAGCGTGGCGGTTTGCAATCGTCCTCAGGACGCGGTGACGGTCCCGCTGCCGCGTGGGATGTAGCCGGCGGCGACCCATTCGTCGAAAATCGTGAGCACTGCATCGCTGAACGCGGCGTCATTGATGTGCGTATCCAGTTCGACAAGACGCACCGACGGCGGCAGCGCGTCACGCAGGCTGTCGCAGAACGCCGCAAGACCGTCCACATCGTGCAGCGCCTCCCCCTCGCGGTCCCAGGCTTCGATGCCGCGTCGCGGCAAGACGAAGGCGACCCACCCGCATGCAGCTAAAGGCGGCGCGTGTCGCGGTGGCCTACATGTACGCGAAGGGCGCCGCCGCTAGTGGCGGGAAGCCCGCAACAGGTAGCAAGAAGCCCGCTGCAACGGGCAGCAGGTTTGCACCGCGGGTGCCGCCCGCGCTGCGCGCGGTGAATCCGGAGGGGTGACGCGGCGCTTTGCTAGTGCCGTTCCGGACAATCGCACGCCGATGATCGTCTCCTCTTCGGCAACTGGGGCTCCGGCAGCAAGTGGCGAAGTGCGAGTTCTTGGAATATCTCCGTGTCAGCGGCAGCCATATCGAGGTGAGCCTGCTCACAGTCAACTGCGGCGCCTTTCAGTTCTTCAAACTCTAGGTGCTCTTTTCTCGGCAAACGAACGGAGGCGTGTGTAAGCCTGACAGTGAACTTGCCATGCTTGTCCCCGAACATATGGATTGCTGGCGCGCCGTGAGCGATCGCATTTCGGTAGCACTGTCGCAGATGTTCTATTCGTCCGTACACCTCGCGCCAACGTTCGACGAGTAAGGCGTCGACCGGACGCAGGCAAAGCAGGGAATCAAGCACCTGCAAGCGCTGCTGCAGATCAAGCCGTGAGACAGGTGTCGCAAAGACTGTATTGGTGCACGCCGAGATCGCCGATACCGCGGCATGCTCGATATTTCCGAAGGCGATGAGAATACGGCCGAGCACGGTGGCCCACTTTTCGTTTTCTCCCGGCGTGACTTTCCTCATCGCGTTCTCCCGTGGTGGAACACTCGGCTTTCTTGTTTGGACACCTCAGAGCAACGTCGCGCCGATCTGAAGCACAAACGACGCGCACAGGACGCCGAAGCCGACATGCTGCCAGCGCATCCGCTTGGCGTTTTCCGCTTTGATCCGTGCGATTTCTGGCAGCACCGCTTCCGCAAACGCGCCGGGCGCCCCGATCGACTCGACCGAGTAGCTGCTGCAGTACAAGACGCCCGTGCCCGCGAAGCCGAGCAGAGTTGCCGCGAGTCCTATCCATTGACTGGCTGTCATATCGCCCCCGATTGTCTACACAGCCCCACACGAACGCCGGGCAGTAAAACCGCCCAGCGGGTTAGGCCTGGCTGGATGCTATCGCCCCCGCCTTTTTTTGTAGCGGGCAAGACCAGCGGTAAGGTCGCTCGACCCAGAAAAGAAAAAAGCCCCTGAAATCCGGGGCTTAGATCTATTTGTTGGCGGAGTGGACGGGACTCGAACCCGCGACCCCCGGCGTGACAGGCCGGTATTCTAACCAACTGAACTACCACTCCATGCAGATTCGATTCTTGAATCTGGCGTCCCCTACGAGATTCGAACTCGTGTTATCGCCGTGAAAGGGCGGTGTCCTAGGCCTCTAGACGAAGGGGACTAAACCTTCGATTTTGTTGCTTGGTGGAGGTAAGCGGGATCGAACCGCTGACCTCTTGCATGCCATGCAAGCGCTCTCCCAGCTGAGCTATACCCCCGAAAGCAAACCAGCATTCTATACCGTTTTTTCTATCCCAAGCAACTCCTTTTTTGCCTCGGTTAGAAAACGTGGGGTCAGTGCCGAGTGTTTTCTGGAGTTTGGGCGTCTGTGGGAGCTACTGCCACTTCTTCCACCTTGGCAGGAGTCTCGTCTTCAAGGGCGACAGGCACGCGTTCAAGCGCCAGGTCCAGAACCTGATCAATCCATTTCACCGGAATGATCGTGAGGCTGGTTTTGACGTTCTCCGGCATTTCCTGCAGATCCTTGACGTTCTCTTCCGGAATCAGCACGGTCTTGATACCGCCGCGCAAGGCAGCGAGCAACTTTTCCTTCAGCCCACCGATGCCAAGCACTTCCCCACGCAGGGTAATTTCGCCGGTCATGGCCACCTCTGCCTTGACGGGAATGCCGGTCATGGCAGAAACGATGGCAGTTGTCATGGCAATGCCCGCGCTCGGTCCGTCCTTGGGTGTCGCCCCTTCCGGCACGTGAATGTGCAGATCGCGCTTTTCGAACAATTCGTCCTTGATCCCAAGCCGCCGTGAGCGAACACGCACCACCGTGCGTGCAGCTTCGACAGATTCCTTCATCACGTCACCCAGCGAGCCGGTGCGCAAAATCGCACCTTTGCCCGGCATGGCGGTCGCCTCGATGGTCAGCAGATCACCGCCAACTTCGGTCCACGCCAGGCCGACCACTTGTCCGACTTGGTTCTGCTTTTCAGCCATGCCGAAGTTGAAGCGCCGCACACCCAGAAAATCATCAAGATTGTCTTCGGTGACGACAACCTGATCGATATAGGTCTTCAGCAAACGGCCCTTCACGGCCTTTCGGCAGATACGGGAAATCTCACGCTCCAGCGAACGCACCCCGGCTTCACGCGTGTAGTAGCGGATCAAGCCACGTATCGCACTTTCGGTGACATTGAGTTCGTCCTCTCTCACCCCGTTGTTCTTCATCTGCTTGGGTACGAGATAACGCTGGGCGATATTCACCTTTTCGTCTTCTGTATAGCCGGCAAGACGGATGACCTCCATCCGGTCGAGCAGCGCAGGCGGAATATTGAGCGAATTCGATGTCGCGACGAACATCACGTCTGACAAATCGAAATCGACCTCGACGTAATGGTCGCTGAATGTGTGGTTCTGCTCAGGATCGAGCACTTCCAACAATGCCGAAGACGGATCACCGCGGAAATCCATGCCAAGTTTGTCGACTTCGTCGAGCAGGAACAGGGGGTTGCGCACGGCGACCTTGTTCAAGCTCTGGAGAATTTTTCCAGGCATGGCGCCGATGTACGTGCGGCGATGACCTCGAATCTCGGCTTCGTCGCGCACGCCTCCCAGAGCCATGCGCACGAACTTACGTCCGGTCGCACGCGCAATCGACTGTCCGAGCGAGGTCTTGCCCACGCCCGGTGGGCCGACGAGGCAAAGAATCGGCGCCTTGACCTTTTCCACGCGCTGTTGAACCGCGAGGTATTCAAGGATGCGCTCCTTGACCTTATCCAGCCCGTAGTGATCTTCTTCCAGCACTTCCTCCGCGAAGGCCAGGTCGTGACGCACCTTGCTCCTTTTAGCCCACGGCAGGCTGACCAGCACGTCGAGGTAATTGCGCACGACTGTGGCCTCGGCCGACATGGGCGACATGAGCTTGAGCTTTTTGAGCTCGCCCTCGGCCTTCTTCTTGGCGTCTTTGGGCATGCGGGCCGCTTTGATCTTTTTCTCGATCTCTTCGATATCCGCGCCGTCTTCGCCCTCGCCCAGTTCCTTCTGGATGGCCTTGACCTGTTCGTTCAGGTAGTACTCACGCTGGCTCTTTTCCATCTGGCGGCGCACACGACCGCGGATGCGCTTTTCAACCTGCAGGATGCCAACTTCGCGCTCGAGTTGTTCGAGCAGGTTTTCCAGACGGGCGTGCACATCGTGCAGATCCAGCACGGACTGCTTCTGCTCAAGCTTGAGCGGCAGGTGCGCGGCGATGGTGTCTGCCAAGCGACCGGGATCATCGATCCCGGAAATGGAGGTGAGAATTTCGGGCGGGATTTTCTTGTTCAGCTTGACGTATTGGTCGAACTGCGCCACGACCGCGCGGCGCATGGCCTCGGACTCGGCAGTGGATTCCGAGCTGGACTCGATAGGCACGGCTTCGCAGGCGAAGAATTCGCCGTTGTCGCGGATGTTCAAGGCATTGGCGCGCTGCGCGCCCTCGACCAGCACTTTGACCGTGCCATCGGGCAGCTTGAGCATTTGCAGAATGCTCGACAGGCAACCGACTTCAAACAGATCGTCCGGTTTGGGCTCGTCCTTGGCAGCGGTTTTCTGGGCGACCAGCATGATCTGCTTGCCGCTTTCCATGGCAGACTCCAGCGCCTTGATCGACTTGGGTCGACCAACAAACAAGGGAATCACCATGTGGGGAAAAACAACCACATCGCGCAGAGGCAACAATGGCAATGCGGTGAGGTCGGTGTTTTGTTCAGGGGTATCGGACATGAAGGTCACCCGAAAAGAAGTTGGTCTGCAAATGGGGACATGGATTGATTTTGCAAGCAGCCGGGCCTAGCGATGCGCCCGTCGCCCTCACGTCCCCGAGGCCTTCGCGGCATCCTGATAAATGAGCAGAGGTTTGGCACCAGCCGAAATCACGTTCTCATCGACCACCACACTCGTCACGCCTTGGGCATTGGGGAGATCAAACATCAGGTCGAGCAGAGCCTGTTCGACGATCGAGCGCAATCCGCGCGCGCCCGTCTTGCGTTCCAGGGCCTTGTGCGCAATCGCATCCAGCGCCGCAGGACGGAATTCCAGCTTGATGCCATCCATGTCGAACAGCTTCTGGTATTGCTTGACCAGCGAATTCTTGGGAGCTGTAAGAATTTCGATCAGCGCAGCTTCATCGAGTTCTTCCAGCGCCGCAACCACAGGCAGGCGACCGACCAATTCGGGAATCAAGCCGAATTTGATGAGGTCTTCGGGCTGCGCCTGAAGGAATGTTTCGGAAACGCTGCGCTGCGACTGCGTCTTGACCGTAGCCGAGAATCCGATTCCGGATTTTTCGGAGCGATTGCGGATCACCTTTTCCAGACCGTCGAATGCACCGCCGCAGATGAACAGGATGTTGGTCGTGTCGACCTGAATGAAATCTTGATTCGGATGCTTGCGCCCGCCCTGCGGTGGCACCGACGCCATAGTTCCTTCGATCAGCTTGAGCAGCGCTTGCTGCACGCCCTCGCCCGACACGTCCCGCGTGATGCTGGGGTTGTCGGATTTGCGAGAAATTTTGTCGATTTCGTCGATATACACAATGCCGCGCTGCGCCCGCTCGATTTCGTAATTGCAGTTCTGCAGCAACTTCTGGATGATGTTTTCGACGTCTTCGCCCACATAACCTGCCTCGGTCAGCGTGGTGGCATCGGCAATCACAAAGGGCACGTTGAGCAGCCGCGCCAGCGTTTGCGCCAGCAGGGTCTTTCCTGATCCCGTCGGACCCACCAAAAGAATATTGCTCTTGGCCAGTTCCACATCGCTGGTCTGGTCAACGTGCTTGAGGCGCTTGTAGTGGTTGTAAACCGCCACTGCCAGAATCCGCTTGGCCGCCTGTTGGCCGATGACATACTGATCGAGGATGGTCTTGATTTCCGAAGGCGTAGGCAGATCAGAGTTCACCACCTTGCCATTGGCATCCGTGGTGGCGACCTCATCGCGGATGATCTCGTTGCACAGGTCGATGCATTCGTCGCAGATGAAGACCGACGGCCCTGCAATCAGCTTTTTGACCTCGTGCTGGCTCTTGCCGCAGAACGAGCAGTAGAGGGTTTTTTCGCCAGAAGAAGATTTTTTCTCAGCCATGAGCGTGTGGATTCAAAGTCTGGTTCAAGAGCGTTTGGCGATGACTTCGTCGATCAAACCATACTCTTTGGCTTGATCGGCCGACATGAAAAAGTCGCGGTCCGTGTCCGCAGCAATTTTTTCCAGTGACTGACCAGTGCGCTCGGCCAGGATGCCGTTGAGCCGCTCGCGCAGGTAAAGAATCTCGCGCGCCTGAATTTCGATGTCAGAGGCCTGCCCTTGGGCTCCGCCCAAAGGTTGGTGAATCATGATGCGGGAATTGGGCAGCGAATAGCGCTTGCCCTGGGCTCCTGCCGCCATCAAAAACGCCCCCATGCTGGCGGCAATGCCGGTGCATAGCGTGGAGACATCCGGCTTGACGAATTGCATGGTGTCGTAGATGGCCATGCCGGCCGACACCGATCCGCCTGGAGAATTGATGTAAAGCGAGATGTCCTTGTCCGGATTCTCGGACTCGAGGAACAGGAGCTGCGCCACCACCAGATTGGCCATCTGGTCGTTGATCGGCCCGACAAGAAAAATCACCCGCTCACGCAGCAGGCGCGAATAGATGTCATAGGCGCGCTCGCCGCGGCCGCTTTGCTCGATGACCATGGGCACCAAGCCCAGGTTTTGAATGTCAGTTGCGCTCATGGAAGGATCAAACGTGAAGGTGGATACAGATTAGCACGCAGCTTGTCGGGACGAAGCAGGAGAGCGGGATTTCCGCAAGTAATTTGCGGGAGGAATACACGAACCACAAAACAAAAGCCGCTACGCGCCTAAGCACGCAGCGGCCCTTTGCGCACAAGGCGGGGATCAGTTCTGGCCCATCAACTCGTCGAAACTCAACGTGTTGTCCGTGGTTTGCGCTTGCGCGAACACGAAATCGGTCACGTTGTTCTCCATCACGATCGCCTCGGCCTGCGCCATACGCGCCTGATCGGCGTAATACCAGCGGATCAGTTCATCCGGCTGCTCGTAGCTGGCGGCCAGTTCTTCCACATAACTCCGCAGCTGCTCCGGCTTGGGTTGCAATTCGTGCTGTTTGACCAACTCGGAAACGATCAGGCCCAGTCGCACGCGGCGTTCGGCCTGCTCTTTGAACAGCTCCGGCGGCAGAGGCGCCTTGTCGGCATCTTTCATGCCACGCTCGGCCAGATCCTGGCGGGCGCTTGCCATAAGTTCGTCGATTTCATTTTGCACCAGGGCGCTGGGCAGGTCGATCGGCACCGCCTTTTGCAGCACGTCCATCACGGCCAATTTGTTGCGCTGCGTCAGACGCGATTTGATTTCGCGCTGCAGATTGTTCCGAATGTCGTCGCGAAGACGCTGCACATCGCCGTCGGCCACGCCAAGCGCCTTGGCAAACTCGGCGTCGACAACCGGCAGTAGCGGCCATTCCACCTTGGTGACCTTCAGGGTGAACTGGGCGGTCTTGCCCGCCACGGCGCGACCCTGATAGTCCTCGGGGAAATGCAGTTCGAAGATCTTGCTCTGTCCTGCCTGCAAGCCCTTGGTGGCGGCCTCGAACTCGGGCAGCATCCGGCCTTCGCCCTGAACAAAGCTGAAACCCTCGGCCTTGCCGCCCTCGAATGCCGTGCCGTCGATGCGGCCTTCGAAATCGACCGTGACGCGGTCGCCGTCCTGCACTTCCAGGCCTTCGGACGTCTGCCCGTTGGCTGAAGCCTCACCGCGGGCAACAAACTCCGTGCGCTGCTTGCGCAGCACGTCGACGGTCTTGTCGATCGCGGCATCGTCCACCGCCGCGTTCACACGCTCGATGCTCTGCGAAGACAGATCGGGGATCTGCACGTCAGGATAGACCTCGAACGTGGCATCGAACGCCATGACATCGGCCTCGACACCTTCCGTCTTGGGGGTGAATTGGGGCATGCCGGCCACACGCAGACGAGCGCCAGTGGCAAGTTCGTAAAACGCGTTGCCGATCTTATCCTGCAACACTTCCATTTCCACAGACGGCGAATACCGCTGCGTCACCATGGACATGGGCACCTTGCCCGGACGGAACCCGGGCAGACGCAGGGTGCGGCTCAGGTTCTTCAAGCGGGAGTTGATTTCGGTTTGCACAGAGGCCTTGGGAACCGTCACGGTTACGCGGCGCTGCAGTTTGTCCAGGGTTTCGACAGTCATGGGAAAGTCCAGTGTTCAATGAAAGGGATCAATCCCGCCAAGCTCTTCGCTTGTCGGGTGGTGCGAGGGGGGGGACTCGAACCCCCACGCCGGTGAAGGCGTCAGGACCTAAACCTGGTGCGTCTACCAATTTCGCCACCCTCGCAGGGTGATCTGTCGCCTAAAACCACCTGCCGCGCGGCGTGAAACCGGCCTGTACTGCGGCGTTGAATTTTGGGCAATCGGGTATTCTAGCCTGCTGCGCCAACGCATTGAATGCCGCTGCTGCCATGCCCTCCATAGACTCCCCGGATTCCCGACTCGACCCGCCGCCGGGATCTTCCGCCTACTACGCCTTGCGGCGTTGCGCGCCACGGCACCGTGCGGCGCTGACGTTGCTGCTCAGCTTTCACGTACAGGTACGGAAAATCATCGACACGGTCAGCGATCCGGCCGTGGCGCAGGCCAAGCTGGCCTGGTGGAATGGGCAGATCGACGCGCTCGCGAATCACGCGGCGGAGCATCCGACCCTGCGGGCGCTCGGGCCGTTTCTGCAGACCCACGGTCTTCCCCCGAACGCACTGCGCGGTGTGATCGACAGCGTGCAGATCGATCTGCAACAGAATCGCTGGATGGATCGCGCTGCGCTGCTGCATTACTGCGCACGGGGCAACGGGCAAAGCCTGCGCAATAGCGCCGTCATTCTCGGCCTCAACTCGCCCGAGGCCCTCTCGGCGGCGGAAACGCTTGGCGTCGGCTTGCGGCTGACCGGCAGCATTCGGAACCTGGGGCGAGATGCTGCGCAGGGCCGGATCTATCTGCCTCTGGACGCCTTGCAGCGTCACGGCGTGACCGCCGCGCAGCTGCAACAACGCAACATGGATGCCCGGGTTCTCGCGCTTTTGCAGGAGCAAACCGCATTGACACGCCAGACCCTGGAATCGGCCCTGGCAGGGCTTGCTCCCCATCCCGCAGTGCAAACGGCGCCAATGCTTGCCCTCGGCACCATGTCCCTGGCCTTGCTGCGTGAAATCGAACAATCCGATTACGCCGTGCTGCACCAGCGCATCAGCCTGACGCCGCTGCGCAAACTCTGGATCAGCCGCACCTGCACCCGGCGGCGCGGCTGACCTTCAAGCCCGTTCGAGTTCCGCACGCAACGCGCGGTATTCGTCCAGCGTCTCGGGATTGGCCAAGGCGGAAATGTTTTTCACCGGATCGCCATGGATCAGGTTGCGTACCGCGATTTCCACGATCTTGTTGCTTTTGGTGCGCGGAATGTCGCGCACCTGAACCACGCGCGCCGGCACATGACGCGGCGTGGTGTTGTTGCGGATCTGGCGCTTGATGGCATCAATCAGCTCGTCGTCGAGCACGCACCCGTCGCGCAGACGCACAAACAGCACCACGCGCACGTCGCCGTAAGTGCCAGGCGGCCAGTTCTGGCCGATGACAAGGGATTCCAGCACCAAATCGATACGTTCGACCTGACGATAGATTTCCGCCGTGCCAATGCGCACGCCCCCCGGGTTCAGCGTGGCGTCCGAGCGACCGAAAATGATGTAACCGCCGTGCGACGTGCGTTCGATGTAGTCGCCATGCCACCAGACATTCGGGAACTGCGCGAAGTAGGCGTCGTGATATTTTTGCGCTCCCTTCTCGATGCTGCCGTCCACCAGGAAACCCAGCGGCATCGACGGGAACGGCTTGGTGCACACCAGCTCGCCTTTCTGCCCATCGGGCAGCGGCTTGCCGTCGTCGTCGGCCACGATCACGGCCATGCCCAGGACGCAGGCCTGGATTTCACCGCGCCAGACCGGGTTGAGCGGCGACCCAGCGATGAAGCAGGCCACCAGATCGGTACCGCCCGACAGCGAACTCAGGCATACATCCGTCTTGATGTGGTCGTAGACGTAGTCGAAACCCTCGGGCGCCAGCGGCGATCCGGTGGACATGATGGTGCGCAGGTCGGTGAGTTGATGCGTCTGCTTGGGGGCAATCCCCGATTTGCCCAGCGCTTCGATGAATTTTGCCGAGGTGCCCAGATGGGTAAAGCGCACGGCATCTGCATAGTCAAACAGGATGGCGTTGTCGCGCAGGCCCGGCGAACCGTCGTACAGACAGACCGTCGCACCCTGGCTGAGCGCGGACATCAGCCAGTTCCACATCATCCAGCCGCAGGTGGTGAAGAAGAACACCCGGTCTTCCGCGTGAATGTCCACCTGCAAGCGCAACTCGGCCAGATGCTTGAGCAACACGCCGCCGGCGCGGTGCACGATGCACTTGGGCGCCCCGGTGGTGCCGCTGGAATACAGGATGTAGACCGGATGATCGAACGGCAAGGCGGTGAATTGCACCGTCTGCGGCGAAAACGGCGCCAGCGCGTCGTCCCAAAGCAGCGCGCCGGAAATCGCGGCGATATCAGCTGTCTGTCCCAGGGCTTGCGCCACGTAGGGAACGACCACGGTTTTCACCAGCGATGTCAGCTGGGGTGTGAGTTCGGCAAGCTTTTCGAGATTGGAAAACGTCTTGCCGTTATAGAAATAGCCGTCGCAGGCAATCAGCACCTTGGGCTGCGTCTGGCCGAAACGGTCGAACACGCCTTGCACGCCAAAGTCCGGTGACGCCGAGGTGAATGTGGCGCCAATGCTGGTCGCCGCCAGCATGGCAATCACCGTCTCCGGCAGATTGGGCATATACGCAGCAACCCGGTCCCCCGCCACGACTCCCCAACTCAGCAAGGCTTGCTGCAGGCGCGAGACCTCAGCGTGAAGTTCGCGCCAGCTCAGGCTGAGCTGCACCCTGTCTTCCCCCCAGAAATGCAGGGCAACGGCATCGTCGTTGCGGCGCAGCAGGTTCTGTGCAAAGTTCAGTCGGGCGTCGGGAAAGAAACGCGCGTCAAGCATGCTGTCGGCATTGATCAGCACCCGCTCGCCCTTGTGTTGAGCGATGACGCCAGACGTCTCCCACACCGCGTCCCAGAATTTCGGCTGCTCCGCCACGGACCAGTCCAGCAAGGACTGGTAATCCTGCAACTGCAGGCCGTGTCGGGAATTGACCCAGAGACGGAATGCTTCGATGTGCGAGGCAGCAATGCGCTGCGGTGAAGGGCGCCACAGCGGCTGGTCTTGGATGGATTCTGACATGACGTTCTCTCAGGAATTTTCAGGTAATTGTCGGGGAAGATTTCTTTGTCAGCAGCGCCCGCAGCATGTCGGGCACGGGCGCGCTCTTGCCTTGCGGGAAATCCACCCAGACCACGCGCGAGCCGCCGCTGGCGTAAATGGTGTCCGGGTCATCGGTCCGGCTAAGCAGGGTGTAGGTGTCAAAACTGGTACGGCCGATATGGGTGGTGTAGAGCCTTGCAAGCACCTCGCCAGGGAACTTCAGCTCGGCCTGGAAGTTGCAAAAAGCGTTCACAATCACCGGCCCCAGCCCCTTCGGGTTGGCCGGCACCCCGGCGGCGAGCATCCATTCCAGACGGATGATTTCCATATACCGGAAATAGATGGTGTTGTTCACATGGCCCATCACGTCCATATCGCCCCAACGGATGGGCATGGTCATGGTGTAGACCAGATTTTTCTGTTCGGGAATCTCAAATCGCATAGTAAAGATGCCTCAAATACCGAATCCGTCGTCCGCTGTCATGATGGCGCCGTTGATCAACCCGCTCTGCCCGCTGGCAAGCAGGATGAGCAGCGCATCGAGATCTTCCGGCTTGCCCAGGCGCTTGCGCGGCAACATCTGCATCAGGCGCTGCCCCGATTCGGTCTGCCAGTGATGATGATTCATTTCGGTATCGATATAGCCGGGACAGATGGCATTGACATTGATGCCGTACTTTCCCCACTCCAGCGCCATGGCCCGCGTCATGTGGATGGCTGAAGCTTTGCTCATGGCATATACCCCAAGCTTGGGCATGACGCGCAGCCCCGCCACGGAAGCGATGTTGATGATCCGCCCCCCCGCCCAGGTGCCTGGGGTTACGCCGAGCGACCGCGCAACCATGCGTCGCGCCACTTCCTGCGCCACGAAAAACGCGCCGCGCACATTGGTGTTGAACACGTCGTCGAAGTCTTCCGGTGTGGCGTCCAGCAACTTTTGCTGCGACGACACTCCGGCGTTGTTCACCAGGATGTCGATCGGCCCCATCTCGGTTTCCGCATGCGCAACGGCTGCCTTGATGCTGGCCGGATCGGTGACATCGAGTTCCACGACGTGCGCATCGCCCCCCTGCCCTTCGATCCGGGCGCGCAGTTCCTTGAGCCGCTCCAAACGCCGTCCGCTCAGCACCACTGCCGCACCGGCCTGTGCCAGCACTTCGGCAAAGCGCCAGCCCAGTCCGCTGGATGCGCCCGTCACCAGAGCAACGCGCCCCGAGAGTTCAATCGTGTATGCCATGAAGTGTCCTTAAGGATGAAGCGCATGACCTGAAATGATCGTCACCCGTCATGCGCGAATCACACAATGGTAGGGCCACGTCATATCCCGGATCCTAAGTTTGAGGTAAAACAAGCCATCACTGCTCCACCTCGTAAGCCCGAAAAGGCGCTCCCCATGCAAGAGCGACAGACCCGCCTGCTTCACCGCTATCTGCATTGGGAACTGGGTTTGACTGTCGCAGCGAACCGGCTGAGCAGACACCTCTGGGTCCGCAGGTTTTTCACCTTGGTCAGCCGCCTGGGAAACGGCTGGGGCTGGACGTTCATTCTGTTCCTCATGCTGCTGCGCGATGGCCGCACAGCCGTCATGCCCATCGCCTGGATGATCGTCACGGCGTTCATCGGAATCGGCTTGTATTGGTCGATCAAGCGTCTGGCCGCGCGTGCGCGGCCCAGGGAACACTGCCACCGCATCGTGCTGAGCGAGCCACCGCTCGATCAGTTCAGCTTTCCTTCCGGCCACACCCTGCATGCGGTGAATCTCACCGTGCAAATCCTGTTTTTCGCGCCCGGTCTGGGGTGGATTGCAATAGCGTTTGCCGTGCTCATCGCGGCATCCCGGCTGATCCTGGGCCTGCACTTCCTCTCGGATGTAGTCGTCGGCGCCTTGCTCGGCATGCTGCTGTCCAGCTTCGCGCTTGCATTGCAAATCGCCATGACGTGAACGTCTTTCCAAAAGCCATTGCACACTGCATCACGCGGCTTTGCAGATAATGGCGATATGTCCGAACGCGTCATTCCCATCGTTGATCATCATTACGCTGCCAGCGTGCCGCAGGTCCCCAGGCAAGCCGACTTCGGCCAGATGCAACCGGTCGACCGGTTTCACCGTCCCTTGCACGACCTGCGCATCTCGGTGACGGATCGCTGCAACTTCCGCTGCACCTACTGCATGCCGAAAGAGATTTTCGACAAGCACTATGAATTCCTGAACCACGCCGATCTGTTGAGCTTCGAAGAAATCACCCGCGCTGCACGGGCGTTCATCGATCTGGGGGTACGCAAAATCCGTCTCACGGGCGGCGAACCGCTGTTGCGCAAGAATCTGGAAGGGCTGGTGGAGATGCTGCATGCGCTGCGCACGCTGGACGGCACACCGCCGGAACTGACCCTCACCACCAACGGCTCCATCCTCACGCGCAAGGCGCAGCAGCTCAAGGATGCCGGGCTCGACCGCGTCACCGTCAGTCTCGACGCCCTGGACGACGCAGCGTTCCGGCAAATGAATGACGTGGATTTTCCGGTGGCGGAAGTGCTGCGCGGCATTGACACTGCCCTAGCCGTCGGACTGGGGCCGGTGAAGGTCAATATGGTGGTCAAGCGTGGCACCAATGATGCGCAGATCCTACCCATGGCTCAACGCTTTCGCGGCACCGGTGTGGTGCTGCGTTTCATCGAATACATGGACGTGGGCACCACCAACGGCTGGCGCATGGACGAGGTGCTGCCCTCGCAACTGGTCGTCGACCGCATTCACGCCACCTATCCCCTGCGCCCACTTGAAGCGCACAGCTCGGGCGAAACCGCACAACGTTGGGCCTATGACGATGGCGGAGGTGAGATCGGCGTGATCTCCAGCGTCACCCGCGCATTTTGCGGGAGCTGCAACCGCGCCCGGTTGTCGATGGAAGGCAAGCTCTATCTCTGCCTGTTCGCCACCCACGGCCACGATGTGCGCGCCCTGTTGCGCGGTGACCCGCTCGCCGGGCTCGCCCCGGTGAGCGACGATGACCTGCGCGCAGCGCTGGCGCAGGTCTGGACGCAACGCGACGACCGCTACTCCCTGCTGCGCGGAACAGCGGCAGGTGAGGCCACGCGCGCCGAGCGCAAGGTCGAAATGTCCTACATCGGCGGCTGAACGCGATGTGCGGCATCGCGGGTCGACTGAACTGGAACGCACCGATCGACCCGCTGCAGCTCGGCGAGATGATCGGCCGCCTGCATCACCGCGGACCGGACAGCCAGGGCGTTTACACCAAAGGGCCGATCGGTCTGGCGCACGCCCGACTGAGCATCATCGATCTCTCCAGCGGCGACCAGCCAATGTGCAACGAAGACAGCACGGTCTGGGTCGTGTTCAACGGCGAGATCTTCAACTACATCGAGCTGCGCGCCGATCTGCTGCGACGCGGCCACCGCCTTGCCACCCAATCGGACACCGAGGTGCTGGTGCATCTGTACGAAGATTATGGCGATGCGCTGGTCGACCATCTCAACGGCCAGTTTGCCTTTGCCCTGTGGGATGCGCCACGCCAGCGCCTGCTGCTCGCGCGCGACCGCACTGGCATCCGCCCGCTGTTCCACACCCGGGTGCCCGGCGGCCTTGCCTTCGCTTCCGAAATCAAGGCGCTATTCGCTTTGCCGGAGGTGCCGCGCCGCCTCGACGCACGGGCCTTGGGCGAGGTATTCACCTACTGGGCGCCGCTGCCACCGCATGCGGTGTTCGAGGGCGTCGAGTCGCTGCCGCCCGGCCATGTGATGACTGTCGACGCGCAAGGAGCGCGCCTGCGCCGCTACTGGGATTGGACATTCCCCCCCGCCCCGATCAAGGCGGACCGCTGCGCCGATGCCTATGCCGAGGAACTGCGCGACCTCCTGATCGATGCCGTACGGCTGCAACTGCGGGCGGACGTGCCCGTGGCCGCTTATCTCAGCGGCGGACTCGACTCGTCGATCGTCACCACGCTGATCCGGCACTTCACGGACACACCGCTGCGCACCTTTTCCCTCACTTTCGATGACGCCGAGTTCGACGAAAGTGCGTGGCAGCAGCAGTTGGTCCGATATCTGGGCACCGACCACACCACGGTGCACTGCACCCGGTCCGACATCGCCGCCGCGTTCCCGCGCGCCATTGCCCACACCGAAACCCCCATCGTCCGCACCGCGCCAGCCCCCATGATGCTGCTCGCCGCCGGCGTGCGCGCCGCGGGTTACAAGGTGGCGCTCACCGGGGAAGGCGCAGATGAGGTGTTCGGCGGCTACGACCTGTTCAAGGAAGCCAGAGTGCGCCGGTTCATGGCACGGCAACCCGACTCGCGCTGGCGGCCACGGCTTCTGGAACGGCTCTACCCCTACCTCAAGCATTCCCCAGCGGCGGGCCGGGCAATGACCGAACGGTTTTTTCGCGAGGGTGAGGCGCAATTCCGCGAACCCTGGTTTGCCCACCTGCCGCGCTGGAACACCACGCGGCGCATCACCGGTTTTCTGTCGGCGGACTTCCGCGCGGCGGCCACCGCTTTCGACCCCGCCGAGGCCATTGCCGCCCTGCTCCCGGCAGACATCTCCCGCTGGGAACCGCTCTGCCAGGACCAATACATCGAAGCGCACACCCTCATGTCGGGCTACCTGCTGTGCTCACAGGGCGACCGCATGGCCATGGCGCAATCCATCGAAACCCGGTTCCCGTTTCTCGACCACCGGCTGATCGCCTTCGCCAGTCGACTGCCGCCGCGCTACAAACTCATGGGCCTGGTGGAAAAATACCTGCTCAAACGCAGCATGGATGGTCTGCTGCCCGATGCGCTGCGCCATCGCACCAAGCAGCCCTACCGCGCACCGGACAGCCAGAGCTTTTTCCACAACGGGAAGCCAGTCGATTACGTGGCCGATCTGTTCAGTGCATCCAGACTGGCGGAGGCCGGCTACTTTGATCCGCAAGCCGCGATCCGGCTGTTCGACAAGGCGCGGGCCGGGAAGGTCATCGGGTTTGGCGACAATATGGCGTTTGTCGGCATTCTCTCCACCTTGCTCCTGCACGACCAATTCATCCGACGCTAGACGCCGCTCCCACCACGTCATGGCCGCTGCCTCGTCCAGTTACGCAGTCCTGCCTGCCGATCTGAGCACCGATCGCAATGGCATCGTGTCGCTCTGGGTCAGCAATCTCGGACATCCTGAACGTCGGCAGGACAAGTACGACTGGTTTTACCTGCGCAATCCCGCCGGGGCTCCACATGTGCTGCTGGCTCGTTGTCCTGCAGAAAACGGGGTTCCCATCGGTGTCATCGGCCTGGGTATCCGGCAGATGCAACTGGCCGGGCAACCCCTCAACGCAGGTCTTCTGGCCGACTTTGGCGTCGTGGCGGAGCATCGCACCCTGTACCCGGCCATGCTGTTGCAAACCACCTTGCGCGATCAGTTCTTGCCGCAACTCGGGTTGATCTACGGCTTTCCAAATCAAAAATCCGAGCCTGTGGTCAAGCGTCTGGGTTACACCGTCGCGGGGCCCATGGTGCGTTATGTCCGCGTGCTACGCAGCGCCAGTTACCTTCCTGCGTTGCTTCCGCACGTTGTGCGTCACGCCGTGGGGCGAACTGCAGACTGGTGGCGACTCACCTTGCGCCGCACACGCTATGCCCACGATTTTCAGGGCGTGTTCGCCCAGTGGATGGACCAGCCCGATGCCCGTTTTGATGCCCTCTGGGCGGCGCAAAGCGATCCGGCACGATTGATCGGCGTGCGGGACCGCCGCTATCTGGCGTGGCGCTTCGAGCAAAAGCCCTGGAGGAAATTCCGCTTTCTGACCTTGAACGCCAGGGACAACGGACTGATTGCCTATGCAGCCTGCGAAATCATCGGCAAGGTGCTGCACGTCCGCGATCTGCTGTGCCATCCCGCCCATCCGACCAGCCTGGACCTGCTGCTAGACACCCTGTTCCGCGACGCGCATGCAGATGGCCGCAGCAGCGTGTCATTCGAATTTCTCGGCCCCATCAGCATGCAGCACGCGCTGCATCGTCTCGGCATGGTGGCGCGGAGCGAGCGCAACGTGATGTGCACTGTCGCAGGTGCTCACGCCGACGCCATCCGGCAGGCGCAGTGGTATGTCACCAGCGCGGATGAGGACTGTTAGAAAACTCTGGATACAGAAGCGTCGGGGCCGCGTGCAAGACAAGGGAACTGTCCGCACGAACAAGGGACTCAATCCAGACGAGGGCGTGCCTTGGAGACACACCCCACGAAGGAGAGAGATGATGTCCGTGGCAGAACTGGTGCTCTACCTGTTGGGCGTTGGCGTGATCGGCCTGGGTGTCGGACTGATCGTACAGTTCTGGCGCGAAGCCCACTCCAAGCCGTCAGACCCTTCCAAGTGAATCAGGCCAGATTGGAAGCTCCCGCTGCCAGCGCCAGGCTGCGCGCGTGCGCAAGTTCAGCCGCATCCGCCTGAGCTTTGGTATCCCAACCCTGCAGCTGCGTTTCGAGCAGGCTGCTGAGCGCCTTCGCCCAATGAGGATCGGCATTCAGGCAGTCGATGTAATTGAACGCCTGGCCGCCGCTCGACAAAAAGGCCTTCTTGCCTTCCATGGCAATTTCTTCCAGCGTTTCCAGACAGTCGACGCTGAAGCCAGGACAGATGACATCCACCCGCGCCACCCCGTCCTGCGCCAGCTTGCGCAAGGTCGGCTCGGTATAAGGCTGCAACCATTCCTGCTTGCCGAAACGGGACTGGAACGTGACTTGATAGCTGGAGGCAGGAAGCTGCAGGCGCTCGGCGAGCAGGCGGCCAGTCTTGTGGCATTCACAGTGATACGGATCGCCCAGTTTGAGCGTGCGTGCGGGCATGCCATGAAAGCTCATGACCAGTCTTTCCGGACGGCCATACTGCTGCCAGTAGGTTTCAATCTTCTGCGCCAAGGCGTCGATATAGACCGGGACATCGTGAAAATGGTTGAGCACGCGCAGTTCTGGAACACGGCGGCGGCGGCGCGTCCAGGCGGTCACCGCATCCAGCGTGGAGGCGGTAGTGGCAGCGCAGTATTGCGGGTAAAGCGGCACCAGCAGGATGCGAGTGACGTTGTGTCGAGCCAGATCATCCAGCACGCTGGCGACCGACGGGTTGCCATAACGCATAGCGTAGCGCACCTGAAGATGATGGCCACGTTGCGCCATTTCCGTACTGACGGCGTGCGTGAGATCCGCCGTACCAGTCTGCAAGGGCGAGCCGCGCTCGGTCCACACCGAGGCGTACTTCGCCGCCGATTTGGATGAGCGGATGGGCAGAATGATGCCGTTAAGAATCAGCCACCAGATGGGCTTGGGAATCTCGACCACCCGCGGGTCGCTCAAGAATTCCCCGAGGTAGCGACGCAACGCCGGGGCTGTTGGCGAATCTGGCGTGCCGAGGTTGACAAGAAGGATCGCTGTTTGCGACGCTGTACCGTGCTGATAGCCGGTGGGATCGGACAGGGGCATAAAAGCAGCGGCTAATGGGGCTGGATCTGGAACATCACCGTGGGGGCAGTCGGATCGGAAGGTTTGGCACCGAGGGCGATTTCTCCCTGCCCATGCAGCACACACTCATTGCGACGTAAGGCCAAGGTGGTGTCGTTGCCCGTATAGCGCACCCAGGTGCCGTTGCTGCTCAGATCGGTCAGCATGAAATAGCTGCCACGCCAGTCGATGCGCGCATGTTGCCGCGACACCCGCAGATCGTTCACCAGAAAATCCGCACCGTTCGTGCGCCCGATGACAATGGGCATCTGGTCAGCGGCATAGTCCACGGTGGAATCAAGCCAGGACAGGTTGAGCAACTGGCTGCTGTAGTCGACGCGCGAAGGGACTTGCGGCACGGTCTGACCCATGTCGACAGAAGCTTCCCAGTCGACCTGGTGCACCGGCACCGGAACGTCATATCCACGCAGAAAAATGGCGCCAAGGCTGCGCAAGCGCGTCAGCAACTCCGGAGGTAGCGCCTCCATCACTGCATCGCCGATCAGAATCTGCCCGGCTCCAGCCGAATCGGACAGCCGGGATGCCGCGTTGACAGGGTCGCCAAAACAGTCGCCTGGCGCCAATACGACGAATCCGCGGGCAATTCCGATCTTGAGCGGAAGCTTTTGCCTGGCTCCAGTAGCGTCAACGGCACCTGCTGCGGAGCAAGTGCGCTGAATGTCGATGCAGGCTTTGAGCGCCGGGGTGTTGTGTTCGAAGGTGGCGAGGATCCCATCCCCCAGCGTCTTGACCACATCGCCGCCCGCATTCTTGAAACTCCGGGCCATACTTGTGACCACCTGGGTGACCAGCGCCGTGGCCTCGGTATTGCCGAGTGACTGAAAAAGTGCGGTGCTACCGGCCACATCGGCAAACACGATGGTGCGGACGGCAGTTTTACGCGCGTTAGTCATTCTTGGAGTCTAGCGTGTACGCTTGCTGACCGTCCAAGACCAGCAAGGCAAGCGCACTCAGAGCGTATCGAGGAAACTACGCAGTTTGTCAGAGCGGGTGGGATGTTTGAGCTTGCGCAGCGCCTTGGCTTCGATCTGGCGAATACGCTCGCGGGTGACGTCGAACTGCTTGCCAACTTCTTCCAGCGTGTGATCGTTGGCCATTTCGATGCCGAAGCGCATGCGCAATACCTTGGCTTCGCGCGGGGTGAGGGAGTCGAGAATTTCCTTGACCACGTCGCGCAATCCCGCCTGCATTGCCGCTTCCGTAGGCGCCAGGGTGCCAGAGTCTTCGATGAAGTCACCCAGATGCGAGTCGTCATCGTCGCCGATGGGCGTTTCCATGGAGATGGGCTCACGCGCGATCTTGAGGATCTTGCGCACCTTGTCCTCCGGCATTTCCATCTTCTCGGCCAGCACGGCGGCATCCGGCTCGGTGCCGGTTTCCTGCAGATGCTGACGCGAGATTCGGTTGACCTTGTTGATGGTCTCAATCATGTGCACAGGGATGCGGATGGTGCGCGCCTGATCGGCGATCGAGCGGGTGATGGCTTGGCGAATCCACCAGGTTGCATACGTGGAAAACTTGTAGCCGCGTCGATATTCGAACTTGTCCACCGCCTTCATCAGGCCGACGTTGCCTTCCTGGATCAAATCGAGGAACTGCAGTCCGCGGTTGGTGTACTTCTTCGCGATGGAAATCACCAGGCGCAGGTTGGCCTCGATCATCTCGCGCTTGGCTTCGCGCGCAGCCTGTTCGCCCAGGCTCATCTGGGTATTGATTTCCTTGAGGTCGCCGAGCGGCACCACCACGCGGGTCTGAATGTCGATCAGCTTCTGCTGCAATTCCTTGATCGCCGGCACATTGCGGCCGAGGATGACGGAATACGACTTGTTCGCCGCCACATGCTTGTCCACCCACTTCAGGTCGAGTTGATGACCAGGGAAGGATTTGATGAATTCTTCCTGTGGCATGCCACAGCGGTCCACCGCATAGCGGCGAATTTCGCGCTCGTAACGACGCACTTCATCCACCTGGGCGCGCAGCAGATTGCACAGCTTCTCCACAGTCCGCGCGGTAAAGCGCACTTCCATCAGCGCGGAAGAAATCGCTTCCTGCGCCTTGAGATAACTCGCCGAACGATATCCGTCCTTGTCGTAGGCGCGGCGCATTTTCATGAAGGCGTCATGCACATCGGCAAAGGATTCCAGCGCCTTGCCCTTGAGCTCTTCGAGCTTCATCGAAGTGGCGCCGGCACCGCCGTCTTCATCTTCCTCGCCGCTTTCATCCAGCGAATAGTCGACATCCTCTTCTGCCACATAGTCGTCGGATTCGTCGTCCGACACCATGCCGTCGACCACTTCATCGACCGGCAACTCGCCGTGGTGGATCCGCGCAGCCATGGCCAGAATTTCGGCCACGGTGGATGGCGACGCCGAGATGGCCAGCATCATTTGGCGCAGGCCGTCCTCGATCCGCTTGGCGATGACAATTTCGCCCTCACGCGTCAGCAACTCGACCGTGCCCATTTCGCGCATATACATGCGCACCGGGTCGGTCGTACGACCAAATTCGGAGTCGACGTTGGACAGCGCGGCTTCCGCCTCCTCTTCTGCTTCTTCCTCGCTCGACGCGGTGGGGCCGTGCTGGTTGAGCAGCAGGGTTTGCGCATCCGGCGTGGTTTCATACACCGCGATGCCCACGTCGTTGAGCATGGACACGATGGTTTCCATCAACTCGGGGTCAGCGAGATTGTCCGGGATGTGGTCGTTGATTTCGCCGTAGGTGAGGAACCCGCGGGTCTTTCCCATCTTGATCAGGCTCTTCAGCCGCGCACGGCGACGGCCCAACTCTTCGTCGGTGATGTTGGAGTCGTCATAGCCGAACTCCTTGAGCAACTGCTTTTCCCTGGCGCGCGAAGCCTTGCGGGTTTTGGGCGCAGGCGCGACGGCGACTTCCTCGACCACTTCGACGGTAGCACCTTCTTCAGGATCACCTTCGCCGACGGAAACATCCTCCAGATCATCCGCAGCCACCTTGATTTTGCGTCCGCGGCGGGCCGCGGCTTGCTCTACCTCGACCGTGGCCGTGCCTGCCTTGGGCGGGCGGCCACGCCTGGCAGTTTTGGTTTCCACCAAGGCTACTTCCGCATCCGGAGCACTACGGGCCTTGCTGCGCGGCTTGTCCGCAACCGGCCCCACCTTGGCAACAGCGGCCTCTTTGCGGGATGCCCCCTGCGTGGTGGGAGTCTGCGTTTTGGATGGGGCTTTTGTCATGGTGGACCTCAACCGACCGATGGTTCGGAAGGAGAAAAGAAGGGGATTGGATGCAGTATGTGGGGCGAATCGCCAAATTTCAAAGTGCGCGGCTCAGATTCCCGACATCGTTCAACTCGCAAGACCGGCGCGGACTCTGTTTTTGCGCACCGATTAACCATCGCAACAACGCCAGTTTGACCCTGGCCTGGCGCTGGCGGACCGGTGTTTTTCGCCAAAAACCGGATTTTACAGAAAACCGGTCATTGTCCGCCAACTGACGACCCGCCGTCAACCTGGCGCTGCGCCTGGTCGATCTCTCTGAGCCGCAGCGCCAGGCTGCGATATTCGGCGCGGTCGGCATCCGCCACCAAACCACCTGCGACCAGTGCGTCCTGCCGTCGCAGGAGGGCGGTGCGTTCCAAGCGAACCAAAATGGCGAACAAATCCTGTTTGGCCGTGGCTTCATCCAGTTCCATAGGATCGGGAGAGTGGACAAGCACTTCTTCGGGCGCATGTCCCGCAGCGCGCAGTTCTTCCCACAACGCGGCTGCGGACAGATCTGGCTGATCTTCCAGAATGGATTCGAGTGCGAGGACGAGCGCCTGCAGGGGTCCCGGTTCCTGTGAGAGCAAGGCATGCTGGGCCGGACTGATGTCCCACCACAGCGCGGGCTGCGAGAGCAGCAGAGGAAGGAACTGGCGCAAAGGGTCCTTCGGCGCAGCAGCAAAGGCACGCAGGGCGTCGCGCCCGCCGCGCGGGCGTCCGCCGGATCTGGGAGCCTGAGCGCCAAACGACTCCGCAACTGGCGCCGGTTTGCGCGGCGGCGCAGACAGGCGCAGTACCTCGCGCAGCTCGACACTCGGCATGCCAAGCTGGCGCGCAAAGTCTGTCAGCAACTGGCCGAGCAGCGCCGGAGCGGCAATCTGCGCAAACAGCGGTCCGGCGTCGTGAATGGCCTGGGCCCGACCTTCGGCGGTGGCCATCGCCACGCCGTCGAACAGGCTGGAAAACAGAAATTCGGACAAGGGCTGCGCCCGGGCGATTTCGCGTTCGAAGGCTTCGGCACCTTTTTCGCGGACGTAGGAATCCGGGTCGTGCTCGGATGGCAGGAACAGAAACTTGACTACCCTCGTGTCGCTGAGCAGCGGCAAGGCGTTTTCCATGGCGCGGCGTGCGGCGCGGCGGCCCGCGGCGTCGCCGTCAAAGCTGAACACCACCTGTCCCGTATGCCGAAAGAGCTTTTGCAATTGCTGCACGGTGCACGCCGTACCCAGCGTCGCCACGGCATGCTCGACGCCGAACTGCGCCAAGGCAACCACGTCCATATACCCCTCGACAACCAAGGCATATCCCGCCCGGGAGATGGCGGTGCGCGCCTCGAACAGGCCGTAAAGCTCCTCCCCCTTGTGAAAAGCCGCGGTTTCCGGCGAGTTGAGGTATTTGGGCTCGCCCTGATCGATGACGCGCCCTCCAAAGCCGATGACCTCGCCGCGCAAGCTGCGTATGGGGAAGGTGATGCGGTCGCGCAGTCGGTCGTAGCGGCGCTGCGCGCTGACGAAGGATTCGGCCTGCGGGTCGAGCGTGTCGCCTTGCGCGTCGCGCGCCACGACCAGTCCAGACTGCACCAGCGCATCGGCGTTGTAGTTGGCGAAGGCGCCAGCCAGCGGCTGCCAATCGTCGGGCGCATAACCCAGACCGAAGCGTTTGGCCACCTGCCCACGCAGGCCGCGCGCCATGAGGTAGTTCTTCGCACGTTCGCTGTGCCGCAGACGATGCTGATAGAAGCTGTCTGCGGTTTGCAGCGCGTCCACCAAGGTCGCTTGCAGACTGCGCTGCTGCTGTATCTGGCGCAGCTGCTGCGGATCTAGATCGGGCTCGGGCACGGTCAACCCATAGCGCGCGGAGAGATCCTTGACCGCATCGACGAAGCCCATGCCGGCATAGTCCATCAGAAACCCGATGGCCGTGCCATGCACCCCACAGCCAAAGCAGTGATAGAACTGCTTGCTCGCACTGACGGTGAATGAGGGCGTCTTTTCCCCGTGAAAGGGGCAAAGGCCCTTGTAGTTGCTGCCGGTTTTTTTCAGTTCGACATGCTGGCCGACGACTTCGACGATATCGGCGCGGGCGAGCAGGTCCTGAATGAAGCCGGGGGGAATGCGTTGCTGCATGGGTCAGGACACGGCGGCTGGCGACCGCAGCAAAACACCTTGATCGGATGACCTACTTGGGCTGCATGCGAATGGCGCCATCAAGCCGGATGACTTCGCCATTGAGCATGCGATTGGTGAGGATGGCCTCGACCAGCGCGGCATATTCATCCGCCTTGCCCAGTCGCTGCGGAAACGGCACCATCTGACCCAGCGCCGTTTGCACTTCTGGCGGCATGCCCATGAGCATGGGGGTTTCGAAAATGCCGGGAGCGATGGTCATCACCCGGATGCCGTCGCGCGACAGATCACGCGCCAGCGGCAGGGTCATGCCGGCAATGCCGGCCTTGGACGCCGCATATGCAGCCTGGCCAATCTGGCCATCGAACGCCGCCACCGACGCGGTGTTGACGATCACCCCGCGTTCACCGTCTTCCAGCGGCGCCTGCTGCGCCATGACGGCCGCCGCCAGACGGGTCAGATTGAAACTGCCGACAAGATTGACGTTGATCACGCGCTGGAACAGGTCAAGTGCATGCGGCCCGTGCTTGCCCAGGGTGCGCGCCGCTGGCGCAATGCCCGCACAGCTCACCGCCACGCGCAACGGAGCCAACGCCTGTGCGGCATGCACCGCTGCCTGTACGTCCGATTCGCTGGTGACATCGCAATGCACGAACTGCACGCCGAGTCTTGCCGCCACGGCCTGCCCAGCAGTGTCCTGCAGATCGGCGATGACAACTTGCATGCCGCGGGCAACAAGCAAGGCCGCGGTCGCTTCGCCCAGCCCCGATGCACCACCACTGATGATTGCGCTATTTCCAGCCAGTTGCATCCGTATTCTCCAAACAGTGAATCAGCGTTCCAGCGCGGCAAAAATCCGCTGCTGCACCTCGGTCACCTCGCCGACGCCTGAGATTGTGATCAGCCGCGGCGCACCCGGCCGCTTTTGCGCCATGCGCTCGGCGTAGAACTTCACCAGCGGCAAGGTCTGGGCGTGATAGACCTCCAGGCGCTTGCGCACGGTGTCTTCCTGATCGTCGGCGCGCTGCACCAGAGGCTCGCCCGTGACGTCGTCCACGCCCGCCGTCTTGGGTGGATTGAACGCCAGGTGGTAGGTGCGGCCGGAGGCCGGATGCACGCGTCGACCACTCAGACGCTGGATGATGTCGGCATCGGGCACGTCGAATTCGAGCACCACGTCAATGCCGATCCCGGCTTGTTCCAGCCCTTCGGCCTGGGCGATGGTGCGGGGAAAGCCGTCGAGCAGGAAGCCCTTGGTGCAGTCCGGTGCGGTCAGCCGTTCACGCACCACGCCGAGCATGACTTCGTCAGGCACCAGTGCGCCGGAGTCCATGATCTTTTGCGCTTGTTGACCCAGTGGTGTGCCCGCTTTCACGGCGGCGCGGAGCATGTCTCCGGTAGAAATCTGGGGAATGCCGAAACGCTCGGTGATGAAGGTGGCTTGCGTGCCCTTGCCGGCACCCGGCGCTCCCAAAAGAATCAATCGCATGAATGTCTCTCTCAATCGAAAAAATCAGCAATTCAGAATAGCAGACGACCCTGCCCCGTCCCTGACACAACGGTGTCGCCAGCGTTCAGCCAGGCCAGAGAGCCCGCACCCGCTCCAGGTCTGCGGGGGTGTCCACACCGGGTCCCGGAGCGTGATCGGTCAGGTGCACGGCGATGCGGTGCCCGTGCCACAGTGCGCGAAGCTGCTCCAGCGCTTCGGCCTGCTCCAGCGGCGCGACGGGCAGCGCCGTGTAACGCCGCAAGAAGCCGTGACGGTAGGCATAGAGCCCGATGTGACGGTATACCGGCTGCCCGGACAAGCCCTCCATCTGCCAGCCCGTGGCGCCTTGCACGTAGGCCTCGCGCTGCCAGGGAATGGGCGCGCGCGAGAAGTAGAGAGCCCCGCCCTGCCCGTCGAGCACGACCTTTACCACGTTCGGGTTGAAGACGTCCGCGGCATCGGTGATGCGGTGCACGCAGGTGGACATCTCGAATTGCGGCTGCTGCAGCAAGGCGGCACAGGCAGCGGGCAGCGCCGGATCGATCAGCGGCTCATCGCCTTGCACATTGACCACGATCGCGTCATCGGGCAAGCCCAGAAGACCCGCGGCTTCCGCCAGCCGATCGGTACCGCTGGCGTGGTCGTCGCGGGTCAGCACGGCCTGCACGCCATGTGCCGCGCAGGCCTGGGCAATGACCGGGCTGTCGCACGCCACGACCACGCCTTGCGCCCCGCTGCGCTGCACACGCTGCGCCACGCGCACCACCATGGGTGCGCCGCCAATATCGGCCAGCGGCTTGTCGGGCAAACGGCTGGACGCCAGCCGCGCCGGAATGAGCACCCAGAATGCAGCCGCCGTGCTCACGCCGGAGAATCTGTATTTGTGTCTGCGGATTGCACCGGAGCCGGGTCCTCTGCTGCGGGCACGGTCATGTCGCGCGCCAGGTCGACCAGCATCAGCGGGATATCGTCACGCACCGGATAGGCGAATTTGTCGCGCGGGCAGATGAGTTCCTTCGCGCCGCGGTCGTATTGCAGTGAACCCTTGCAAATCGGGCAGACGAGTAAATCAAGAAGTCGTGAGTCCACGCGCAATCTCCAGTTTGTGGTGTAGCCAGGGCAGCAGGTCGGCGGGCAGGTCCAGTCGCAGGCCGACAACCCAGAGGCGCTCGCGCACGGCGGGCGACAGATGCGCCGATTTTATGGCGTCTTTCTCCGTGATCAGAACCGGACAATCCGGCGGAAGGGAGGCCAAATCCGCCTCGGTCAGGGCTTGATGGTCTCCAACCGCCACGCCCTCCACAGCAAGGCCGGCGCCCTGCAACATGCCAAAGAACTGCGCCGGATGTCCGATGCCGGCAAGCGCCCCAAGCCGCTGGCCGGCAAAACGCTGGGCAAACTGCACCGGGCTGAGCGGCACGCCACCGACCAACGGGGTGATCTCGCCCAGTGTCCGCGTCAGAGCGAAATGGCGCCCGCCGCCCTCGATCTGCTGCAGCACCGCCTGCGGACCCAGGGTGGCATCTCGCTGCCGCCAGGGCGACTCGCGCAACGGCCCGGCAGGCAGCAGAAAGCCATTTCCCCACAAGCGTTGGTCCACCACAACCAGTTCAACATCACGCGCCAGGGCGAGGTGCTGCAGGCCGTCGTCGCTCAGCATCACGTTGACGGCGGGGCGGACGGCGCGCAGGGCTTGAGCTGCCTGCGCACGCCGCCGCCCCACCATGACGGGGCACTCGGTCAGCCGTGCGAGCAGCACCGGTTCATCACCGCACAGCGCAGGATCGCTGTCAGCATGCACCAGCAACGGGTCATCATCCGCCGACCCGCGGCCATAGCCGCGCGAGAGGATGCCGGGGTGCCAGCCCTCCTGCTGCAAACCATTGGTCAATGCGGCGATCAGCGGCGTCTTTCCGGCACCGCCCACGGTGAGATTGCCGACCACGATCACGGGCACATCCACTCGCCCGGCTGCAAGCACGCCGCTGCGGTAAAGCTGCCGACGCAAGGCACTGAACGCCGCAAACAACAGCGACAGCGGCCACAGCGACCAGGACAGCAGGCTGCGACGCAGCCACCAACGCGGCCAGCCGCTGTGTGCCGCGGTCTGCACCATCAGGAGCCGGGCGATTTCTGCGTGGCGAAGGTCAGGCGGCTCAGGCCGGCAGCACGGGCAGCCTCCATCACGTTCACCACCGATTGCTGGGTGGCCTGCGCATCGGCGCTGATCACCACCATGGACTCGGGCTTGCCATTGGCGGCATTGAGCAGCGACTGAGTCAGCGCGGCGACGGTACGGCTGGGGAGGATTTGCTTGTTGACCGCATATTCACCGCCGCTGCTCACGGCCACGATGATTTCCTGCGGGTTGTTCTGCAGCTTTTCCGCATCCGCTGTAGGCAGGGTGATTTTCAGCTCGGTGAACTTGGAATAGGTGGTGCTGATCATCAGAAAGATCAGGATGACCAGCAGCACGTCGATCAGCGGGATGAGATTGACCTCGGGGTCTTCCGAATTCTGGCGCTTGAAGTTCATGGCGGCAGGCGCGGGTCAGCGGCGCGGCAAATAGCTTTGCAGATGCGTGGCCAGGCGCCGCGCGGCCTGTTCCAGATCGACGGTGTAATCGTCCACCCGGCTGCGGAAGTAGCGGTAGAAAATCAGCGACGGCACGGCCACGATCAGTCCTAACGCCGTGTTGTACAGCGCCACGGAAATGCCATGCGCCAGGACAGTCGGATCGGTGCCGGCGCTGGTTTGCGAGCCGAAAATCTCGATCATGCCCACCACCGTGCCCAACAGCCCGAGCAGCGGCGCGGCAGACGCCACGGTCGCCAGGGCGTTGAGGTACTTCTGCAGGCGGTACACCTGATGGCGACCGGCGTTTTCCAGATCTTCCTGCAAGCCCACGGCGCTGGCGTGTGGGCGCGCGACCGAGCGAAACCCGCTGGCCAGCACGGCACCCAGCGGCGAATTGTGCTCAAGTTTGTCGATCACATCGGCAGCGGGCAATTGCTTGGACGAGACATTCAGCGCTTCGTCAAGCAGCTTGGGCGGCAGGATGCGCGCGCGCCGCAATGCAGACAGCCGCTCGAAAATCACGGCCAGCGCCACGATCGAACACAAAATCAAGGGCCAGATCGGCCAGCCCGCGGCTTGCACCAAGTGAAACATGCTTTTGTCCTTTGCGTCTGTCCGTTGAAGGACGGATGTGTTCCCCGAAAACTCAGCGCCGCATTATGCCGGGTGACGAAAGTTGCAGACAATCCAGTGGGTCGACAACAATGTCCGGAGCCCATCGGCGCAAGTTATCCCACCAATCTGTGGACAACTCTGTGGGCAAGCCCTGAATGGCTGCGCCAAATGCCGCAATATCAAGACCTCCGCTTAATGTGACGCTTTTTTAGGCACATTTTATTTATTTAAAATCAATAACTTACTACGTTCCGTCGGCATTTTCTGACACTGAAATGGCCGCAATCACAATCGCCGCCGAAGTGTGCATATCCCCTAGGGAATCATGCGATGACAACCCGGAAATTACCTTGAAAATTTCACAGAACGGCCCTTTGGTGTGGAGCGTCACCGCCCTGGTGCAGGCATTTTCCGACGCGCTCAACGCCCGCTTCAACAGCATCAGCGTGCGCGGTGAAGTGTCGGGCCTGGTGCGGGCGGCCAGCGGCCATCAATACTTCAATCTCAAGGACGGTACGGCGCAATTGCGCTGCGTGCTGTTCCGCCAGCGGTCGGGCGCTGCCGCGCTGGCGCTGCGCGACGGACTGAGCGTGCGGCTGCGCGCAAGCGTGGCGATTTACGAACCGCGCGGCGATCTGCAACTCATCGTCGAGAGCGTGCAGCCCGACGGCGAAGGCGCACTGCTCGAAGCGTTTTTGCGCCTCAAGGCCAAGCTGCAGGCCGAAGGGCTGTTCGACACTGAGCGCAAGCGCTCCCTGCCCGCCATGCCGCGCGCGGTCGGCGTGATCACCTCCTTGCAGGCCGCAGCATTGCGCGACGTGCTCACCGCCTTGCGCCGACGCAGCCCGCATGTACGGGTCGTGGTCTATCCCGCCAGCGTGCAGGGCACACAGGCACCTAGCGAGTTGAACACCGCGCTGCGCCGCGCGCAGACCCGTCAGGAAGTCGATCTCGTCCTGCTGGTCCGGGGCGGCGGCAGCCTGGACGATCTCTGGGCGTTCAACGACGAGACCCTCATCCGCACGATCGCCACCAGCAGCCTGCCGGTCGTCAGCGGCGTGGGACACGAAACCGATTTCACCCTGGCCGACTTCGTGGCAGATCTGCGCGCACCCACCCCCACCGCCGCCGCAGAACTGGGGGTTCCCGCACAGGCCGCGTTGTCCAGCGCACTCGACCATGTGGACCACCGCCTGCGTAGCGCCATGCGCCGTCAACTGCAGCGTGAACAGCAACGCTGTGACCGTCTCGCCCTGCGCTGGCCGCAGTCCGCCGCGCTGCTCGCTGCACCGCAGCGCCAACTGGCGCAGTGGCAATGGCGGTTGCAGCAGGCGTTCACTGGCTTGCCCCGCCTGCACGCCCAGCGCCTGCAACTGCAGCAGGACACCCTCGAGCGCGCCCTGCGAACCCGCCTGCCGCAGGAGCGCGATCGGCTGGAGCGCTTGGGCCGGCAACTGCCGGACGCCAAAGCCCGTTGGCTGACCGCCGCACGGCAGCGTCTCGACCGCGTCGCGCAACATCTGCAATTGCTCAGCCCGCGCGCCACGCTGGCACGCGGGTATCTGCTCGGCATGGACGCCAGCGGTCATGTGCTGCGCGATCTGTCACAACTCCATCCCGGCGAGGCGCTGCAATTGGCCGACGCCCAGCGCGCCATGCGGCTCGACATCAACCGTCTCAGCCCGCTGCCCCATCCCCTTGACGCGGATATCCCGCCGGTTTGAGCAGGATCAACACGCTGTTCCTAGAATGCGTGAGTTCCGCTTTTTGCCATCGCCACTCACCCAAGGAGAAGCCCATGCAACACGAACTGCCCCCACTGCCATTCGCCCCCGACGCGCTCGCCCCCCACATGTCGCGCGAGACGCTCGAATATCACCACGGCAAGCACCATCAGGCCTACGTCAACAACACCAACAACCTGATCAAGGGCACCGAATTCGAGTCCATGCCTCTCGAAGAGATCGTCAAGAAATCTAGCGGCGGCCTGTTCAACAACAGCGCCCAGGTGTGGAACCACTCCTTCTTCTGGAATTGCCTCAAGCCCAACGGCGGCGGCGAACCCAAGGGCGCATTGGCCACGGCCATCACCGCAAAATGGGGCAGCTACGCCGCCTTCAAGGAAGCGTTTCACAAGTCCGCAGTGGGCAACTTCGGCTCCGGCTGGACCTGGCTGGTGAAAAAGCCTGATGGCACCGTCGACATCGTCAATACTGCCAATGGCCAGACCCCGCTGACCACCGCCGACAAGGCCGTTCTCACCCTGGACGTCTGGGAGCACGCCTATTACATCGATTACCGCAACCGCCGCCCGGACTTTGTCACCACCTACCTCGACAAGCTGGTGAACTGGGACTTCGCAGAAAAGAACTTCGGCTGAAGCGGCACAGCAGTTCAACAAAGAGCCCGCTGATGCGGGCTCTTTGTTGCGCGACGGCACCCTCTACAACAAACGCAGATCGACCGGCCGGGCACCGGGAAACACAGCCTCGACCTGCGATCGTCGCAGCCCCCACAGGCGCTGGAACACGCCGCCGAGCAAGTCGCGGTAGTCGGTCAGCACGGGGGTGTCGCGGTTCTGGTTGAGGTTACCTGGGGACAAGGCGACCTGCTCGCCCGCAATGCGCCGGCCGCGCACGGTGCCGCCGAGCAGCCAATACACCGTGCCGTGGCCGTGATCGGTGCCCCGGTTGCCGTTTTCGCGGAAAGTGCGGCCAAACTCGCTGAGTACGACCACGGTGGTGTCCCGCCAGGCCGGCCCCATGGCCTGCGCCAGGCCCGCCAGTCCCTGGCCGAGTGCGCCCAGCTTGTCGGCGAGCTGTCCTTTGGCGCCGTTCCCGGTGGCTTCGTTCACATGCGTATCCCAGCCGCCGACATCGATGAAGCCGACGTTGAAGCTCTCGCGCATCAACCCGCCGATTTTCACGGCCTCGGCCACAAAGCCCTTGGGAGCGACTGCGCCGCGGCTGGCAGCCACCATCTCGGCCTGCCAGCCTGTTGCCTGCATGTCGTCCATCACGGTTTGTTGCACGGCGAAGCCTTCGCGCACCGCGGCACCTTGCGCCGAGCCGCTCCACATGCCCTCGATGAGTTCGCGCTGGCGGGCGTCGATGCCGGTGCGTCCGGCCTGGGCAATGGGGAGATTGGGCACACGCCGCGCCCCGCGCAGCGACAGCGGCAACTGCGCGGTGAAGGCCATGGGCTGCGCGCCCCCGCCGAGCTGCTGCACCAGACGGTTGAGAAAGCCGTCGTTGAAGTCGCGGGTTCGCGGGCCCTGACCGAGTTCGATGTGGTCCTGCGTCTCGAAATGGCTGCGGCTCATGTCGCGCGTGCCTGCAAATGGCACAAAGGCCAGTTGCCCGGCTTGCCACAGCGGCAGCATGGATGCGCGCAGAGCCGGATGCAGCCCCCAGTCGGCGCTCAGGGGAATGGCCGCATCCGGCCCGGCGCCCGCACGCGGCACGGCGATGTGCGGGCGCGATTCGTAATAGAAGTCGCTGGCATGGGGCACAAGCAGATTGGTCGCGTCATACGCCCCGCGCAGAAAGACCAGAATGAATTTGGGCTGCGCCCGAGTGGCGGTAGCAGCCCACAGGTGGGCCATCGGCGCGGCAAGGGCGGCAGCTGTGGCGGTGTGCAGAAAGTGGCGGCGTTGCATGGTGCGCTCCTTCAGGCATTCATGAATTCTGGGGAAGACAGCCACAGGGCGTTCCAGCGCACACGGTTGTCGGCCTGCGCCAGCGCCCGCAAGGTGTTGATGCTCAACTGGTCCTGCTGCGCGAGATAGACCGCGCTTTGCGACAGATCGGGCGGAGGGCGGTGCGGTAGCGGCTCGCGGGTCTGCGCAGGCGCAGCATTCATACCCCTCTGCATGCCGTCGGCGTCCGCAACTTCCAGCGGTGCGTTCTGGCGAAGGAATTCGGGCTGTGCACCGAACAGCGCCGGAGCGCCGAGGCCGATCTGCCGCGCCACCTCGAAGCGCGCGGCAAGCTGGCCCGGGCTGTCCCACGCGCCTGTGTTGAGCGGATAACCGTCAGGCGTCTGCCGCCCATACAACGGTTCGCCCAGGCGGTTCAGCATGCCGAGCACCGGCTGCGGATTGCGAATCAACGCGTCCCCCACGCTGACGCGCAAGGCGGACAGCACGTAGCGCATGGGGTCCTTGAATTGCGACTGCCGCAGGCTGGCGCTGAACTGCGGACTGGTGAACATCGTGCGCAGCACCGCTGCGATGTCGCCGCCACTCGCCTGCCAGCGCTGCACCATGCCGTCGACCAAACCTGGCAGCGGACGGTCGGACACGAAATACTGCGCCAGCTGCGTGCTGACATGCCGCGCGGTGGCGGGATGATCGGCCAGCAGGCTGATCACGGCCTCGATCTCGTCCAGACCGTTTCCCTGCAGGGTGTGGCCGAGCACACTCTTGGGGTCGGAGTCGTGGCGTGCAGGGTTGAACACCACCAGCCCCTGTTTCCAGACCTCGGCGCGCAACGCAGGACGCGCGCGCACCGGCTTGTCGAGCAGATCCACGCCCAGCCCGGTGAGCACGCGCGCCAGATTGGTCACATCCGCCTGCGAGTAGCCACTGCCCACACCCAGGGTGTGCAGTTCCATCACCTCGCGCGCATAGTTTTCGTTCACATGACCACGGGCGTTCTGCGCGTTGTTCAGGTAGAGCAGCATCTGCGGCGAGAACATGGTGGCGCGCAGCAGTTCGCGGAATGTGCCGAGTGCGTGCGGCGCGATGACGCGCTGCGCGTAGTCGCCCATCATCGGCCCGATGGCGCCGTTGCGGAACACGTTGAAATGATTCAACCAGAACCAGCTCAGGCGCTGCTGCAACGGGTTCGCGGCGTAAATCCCCAGCAGCACCTGCTGGGCGGCCGCCTGCTGCGACAGCGCGTACTTGAACTTGTTGAGTGCCTTGAGCTGCGCCTCGGTGTCGGCGGCGTCTGCCTGCGGATTGTTTTTGCGCGCCAGCCGGAACGCGCGTTCCTGGCGGACGATGGGAGGAATCAGCGCCTCAAGCGGCTGGTTCACAGGCAGTGCGGCGAGTTGTGTGGCAAGCTCCGGCGGCAGGTTCGGGCTGGCGTGCGCACGCAGCTGTGCGTCGAGATAGCCGGTTGCGCCCAGCCGCGCCAAGTCGCGTAGTTGCCCCGCGCTCGCGCCCCAGCCGATGCGGTCAAGAAAGGCCACAGCATTCGCACGCGCCGCTGCGTCCAGCCCGAGCCGCACTTCGGGCACCGGTGCATCTATGACAGCGGCGCTCTCCCACGACTGGGCCGTCTGTGCAAATGCCGCGGAGCCAGGGGCCAATAGACCGCCTCCCGCCACGCTGAACAAGCCCAGAAGCCGACGGCGCGACAGGAACCAAGCGGAAGGGGGAGATCGCTTCATCGACGCTGCTCCGGGGGCAAGAGTTGGAGAGAATGCGACGGGCGGATCAGCGGCAGACGCCCCAATGACCCGGATGCCACTCCCCGTCAGGGCTGTGCCAGCCATGGTGCCAGCAACCGCCGCCCTCAGGCCGCACGACCACCGCGCCGGACACCCGGACCGGGGCGATAGGCGCCACATAGCAACCGCCGAGCAACACACTACCGGACAGCGCCAGCGCGGCCAGTTGCAGTTGGCGCATGCGCGCCTGCCAGTGCCGCGCCTTCATTGCCCGATCTCCCGGCTGATCGCATCTTCCTTCCGGTTCAACACTTGCCATTGCGGACGCACCAAGTGACCGCCATTACGTGAAGCCATGGTGTTTTGCTCCCAACGCACACGCGCCACTTGTCGCTGCAGCGCGGCGGCGCGCCGCGGCCTGATCACGCCGATCGATTGTTTGTAGGCGATCCGTTGATCGAGATGGTCGGCACGTGTGAGGATTTGGGTCCGCCCCGGATGGTCGATTTGCCAAGGCGTCTGGGCGAATGCCAGCGGGGTGGTCAGCAACGCGCCTGCAGACAGCAGGGCCAGAATTGAGGAACGAAGAACCGAGTGCATGACGGGTTTCCTTTGAAGTTCGACAAGAGAATGCGCGGCCGTGTCGAATCAACGCAATGCCCGCCGGCATGGCGACAGCCGCGATGCACGCAGTTGTCACCAGTTGTGTCGTTTCAGTGCGCCGGCTTCGGCAAGCCGGACACCCATGCCCCCGCCTTCACTCCATGCTGCGCAAACCAGTGCAGCGGCGCCTCGAGTGCGTAGCGCACGTCCTGCTGCGCGCAATGCACGTCTTCGCTTTCGGCCTGCATGTCGGCGAGGTTGACAATGCGGCCGTCGGCGGCGATGAAGGCCACCGACAGCGGGATGAGGGTGTTTTTCATCCACATGCACACCGGCTGGGTTTGCGGGAAGACGAACACCATGCCGCCATTTGTTGGCAGGCTGCGGCGGTTCATCAGACCGGTGTGCTGCTGCTCCGGCGTGGCAGCCACCTCGGCGATGAAAGCGTGGCTGCCCATCTTGAGTTTGACCTGCGGCAGCCCGGTGTTCACCTCGGGCTGCGCCGCCCAGATCGGGCTTGCGCAGGCCATGGCAATCGCCAGGGCGACAGGGGAAAGCAGACGTGTCGAGCGCATGGTGTGACCTTTACTTGAAGTGCGTCAATCGCGTTGCAGCAGGCATACCGCGCTGGCCGCAATGCCTTCACCGCGCCCGACGAAGCCCAGGCGCTCGGTGGTCTTGCCCTTGATGTTGACCTGCGCGCCATCCAACCCCAGCAATTCGGCGATGCGCAGACGGATGGCGGCGCGATACGGCGCGAGCTTGGGCGCCTGCGCAATCACGGTGCAGTCGATATTGCCCACCGTCCAGCCCTGCTG
>JBAUTC010000222.1:0-12013 GCA_049582025.1 Thiomonas sp. | reverse complement strand
CGGCACCTGCGAGAACACCAACGGATTGCTGCGCCAGTATCTGCCCAAGGGCACCGACTTGTCGGTGTACCCCCATCGATGCGATTGCCGACAGCCTGAACGGCAGGCCGCGTGCGACGCATCGCTTTTGCTCCCCGCTGGAGGTCTTCGCGCAAATGCTGGCCAATACTCACCAAGCTCCCTCCTCGATTCATTAACCAAAGGTGTTGCACTTCACCCTTGAAACCGCCCATTCAGTGGTCCCGCCGACAGGAATCGAACCTGTATTTGCCGCTTAGGAGGCGGCCGTTCTATCCATTGAACTACGGCGAGTGATGAGGTCAGGCCCCAAATTGTAGGGGCTAGCCCGGCGTCAGCTGTTGTCCCGCAGTCGCTGGTACAAATGTTCGGCGAGGGCGTCGCGGGTTTGCTGGGTGAGGGCGCGGCGGCTGCTGGCCTGCAGTGGCGGCAGGTAGTCCACCTCGATGCGAAGGCGCGGTGCGGCGCTCATGCGCCACAGGCTGCCTACCATGGTTTCGTCGCCCACATATGAGCCGGCGCGACTGAAGCGGCCGCTGCGCTGATCGGCGTAGAACAGCAGAACGGGCTGGACTGGCGCGAGGCAATCGCCGGCGCAGGCGGCCTGAAACAGGTTGGCGTGGAAGGGCAGTAGCTCGTGCCCGTAGCCGGTGGTGCCTTCCGGAAACACGCCGACATGGTCACCGTCCTGCAGGCACTGCGTCATCTGGCGGATGACGCGCACCACGTCATGTGCGCGCTCACGCGTGATGAACAGGGTGCCAACGCCGTGTGCGAGCTTGCCGATGAGCGGCCACTGCGCGGCTTCCGACTTGGAGACGAAACGCACTGGCTGCACGGCGTTGATGGCGAAAACGTCGAGCCAGGATACATGGTTGGCGGCCACCAGCGACGGGGTCTGCAGCGGGCTGCCGCTCACCTTCAGGTCGATGCCGGTCAACTGCAGCAGGCGGGCAGACCAGTCGCGAATGCGCTGTTGCTTGTCTTGCGCATCGAGTCGGGGAAAAACCTGACGCACGACGCGCTGGCCGTGCAGCGCATGGGCGCCGAGCAGGCTCAGGCGGGTCGCAAAACGCACCGGCGCGCTGGCGCGGCGCAGCAGCGGGTTGGGAACCGGAGCGGGCAAGATGGCCGTGGAGACGGCCAGGGAGTCCGTCGCTTGTTCCTGCACTGCACTCATGCGCTGACAGTGACGGGAGCGTCGCTCCACACCACGCGGCCATCGATCACGACCTGACGCACAAGGCCCTGCAGTTCACGTTCGGCCAGCGGGGTGTGCCGGCTCTGGCTGCGTAGCGCTGCGGGGATGGCATTCCAGCGGGCAAGCGGGTCGACGAGGATGAGTTCGGCGGCCTCGCCCGCGGCGAGACTGGCTGGCTGCAGGCCGGCGGCGCGAGCGGCACGGTGTCCGACGCAAGCCAGGGCCTGCACCAGCGGGAGATCGGTGTCGGAGGCAAATTGAAGTGCGGTGGACAGCAGCAGTTCCAGTCCGGTGGCGCCGGGTGCGGCGTCGGCGAAGGTCTGGGTCTTGTCGTCAGAACTGACGGGGGTATGGTCGGAACAGAGGGCGTCGATGGTGCCGTCGGCCAGTGCGGTGCGCAGGGCGTCGCGGTCGCGCTGCTGGCGCAGCGGCGGATCGAGTCGGGCGCGGGCGTCGAAGTAGCCGATATCGAGGTCGGTGAGCAGCAGGTTGTTGATCGAGACGTCGCAGGTCAGCGGCAGTCCTTCGGCCTTGGCCTGCCGCACCAGCGCCACCCCGGCGGCGCTGGAGAGCTTGCTGACATGCACCGCGCAGCCGGTGGCGCGCATGAGTTCGAATAGGGTGTGCAGCGCGACGGTCTCGGCCATCACCGGCACGCCGCTCAGGCCCAGCCGCTGGGCATAGGCGCCGCTGGCAGCGATGCCGCCGCGGCTGAGCGAGGCGTCTTGCGCGCGCAGCCAGACCTTATAGCCGAAGGTGCTGGCGTATTGCATGGCGCTGAAGAGCACCTTGGTGTCGGTCATGGGGGTGTCGGCCTGCGAGAAGCCGATGCAGCTGGCGCGTGTGAGTTCGGCCATCTCGCTCAGGCGCTCTCCCTTGAGCCCCTTGGTGAGCGCGCCCAGCGGATAGACACGGGCGCTCTTGATGCGGCGCGCGCGCCAGCGCAGCATTTCCACCAGGCTGGGTTCGTCGAGCACCGGGTCGGTGTCGGGCGAGCAGACCACGCGGGTGACGCCTCCGGCCAGCGCGGCCTTCAGCTCGGTTTCGAGCATGCCTTCGTGCTCGTAGCCAGGTTCGCCCAGCCGGGCGCAGAGGTCGACGAGACCGGGTAGCACGAGCAGTCCGTCAGCGTCGATGGTCTGGCTGGGGACGAATCCGGCGGGCGCGTTGCCCACTGCGACGATGCGCTCGCCGACAACGGCGATGTCGCCGGTGGCGTCCAGGCCGTGCAGTGGATCGATGAGGCGTCCTCCGCGGATGAGAAGTTGCGTTGTGCTCATGTTCAGTTTTCGGCAGAGGCGACGATGGACAGCACGGCCATGCGCACGGCGATGCCGAAGCGCACCTGATCGAGGATGACGCTGCGCGGGCCGTCGGCCACAGCGCTGTCGATCTCCACCCCGCGGTTGATCGGTCCAGGGTGCATGACGATGACATCCGGCTTGGCCAGCGCCAGGCGTTCGGGCGAGAGGCCGTAGGTCATGTTGAACTCATGCGCGGACGGCAGCAGCGCGCCGGACATGCGTTCGTTTTGCAACCGCAGCATCATGAGCACGTCAGCACCACGAATACCTTCGTCCATGTCGTGGCACACGCGCACGCCCATCTCGCGCAGGTCGCCCGGCACCAGGGTTTTGGGCCCGACGGCGCGCACTTCGGGTACGCCCAGTGTGGTGAGCGCGTGGATGGCCGAGCGCGCCACGCGCGAATGCACGATGTCGCCCACGATGGCCACGGTGAGATTGTGGAAGTCGCCCTTGAAATGGCGGATGGTGTACATGTCCAGCAATCCCTGCGTGGGGTGGGCATGGCGACCATCGCCGGCGTTGACGATATGCACATGCGGCGGCGTGTGCTGGGCGATGAGAAAGGGCGCGCCGCTGTCGGAATGGCGCACGACGAAGATGTCTGCGTCCATCGCCTCGAGGTTGGCGATGGTGTCGAGCAGCGATTCGCCTTTGGACGTGCTGGAACGCTGGATGTCCAGGTTGAATACGTCGGCGGACAGGCGCTGCGCTGCGATCTCGAAGGTGGTGCGGGTGCGGGTGCTGTTCTCGAAGAACAGGTTGAACACGCTCTTGCCCCGCAGCAGCGGCACCTTTTTCACCTCCCGGCTGCCGAAGCTGACGAAGCCCTGTGCAGTATCGAGGATGTGCGTGAGCACCTCGCGCGGCAGCCCTTCGGGCGTGAGCAGATGGCGCAGTTCGCCATTTTTGTTGAGTTGGGGGTTATGGGCGCGTGTCATGGCCGACTTGACTTACTTGTTCACCAGATCGAAACGGAAACGGATTCCCTCGGCCACGTCTTCATCGCGTAGCAGCGCCAGCGAGACACTGTCGGGCAGCGCCAGGGTGGCGGCGGTGATCTGCGGACAGATGGGCAGCTCACGCCCGCCGCGGTCCACCAGCACCGCGAGGTCAATGCGCGCGGGACGGCCGAAATCGAACAGCTCGTTGATCGCCGCGCGTGTGGTGCGCCCGGTGTGGAGTACGTCGTCGACCAGCAGCACGGCGCGATCCGCAATGGAGAAAGGCAGCGCCGTGCGGTTGGCGCTGGGGTGCAGGCCGCGGGTGGCGAAATCGTCGCGGTGAAATGTGGACGACACCACGCCATAGGGCTGCTCCAGTTGCAAATCGGCATGCAGGCGCTGCGCCAGCCAGGCGCCGCCGGAGTAGATGCCGATGAGCAGAGGTGCGCTGGCGTGTGCCGCCACGACGTCGCGCATTTGTTGCAACAGCCGGGCATAGAGCGCTTCGGCGTCTGGAGGGCTTGCGGTGGGGGCTGTCATGGTCAGAGTTGCTGCAGGTATTGTTCAACGATGAGCTGTGCTGCGGCGCTGTCCACGTCGTCGGCACCAGCGTCTTCCGCCGCGACCGAGGTATAGCGTTCATCCACTAAGGCGACGGGCAAGCCGAACCGTCCTTCGAGCTGCCGGGCGAAGCGCTGGGCTCTCGCCGTATTGTCGTGTGCCGCGCCGTCGGGGTGCAAGGGCAGGCCGACCACGAGCTGCTGCGGCTGCCACTCGCGTATCAGGTCGGCGATGGCGTCGAATTTCAGGTCGTTACGGTTGGCGCGCAGGGTGTGCAGGGGTGTCGCGCTGCGGGTGATGCTGTTGCCCACAGCGGCGCCAATGCGCTTGCTGCCCCAGTCAAACCCGATCACCGTGATCTCGCGCGCTGCGGATGGCATCAGGGATACCGCGTGTGGGCGATCGGTTTGCAAGCGGAATCAGGCATGTCCTGCGGTTTGCGACAGCATGGCCGGGTTGAAGCCGAGCAGCGCCATTGCGGCGTTGAAGCGGGCTTCGACCGGGGTGTCGAACAGCACGATGGGATCGGCCTCGACGGTCAGCCAGCCGTTCTGCCCGAGTTCTTCTTCGAGCTGTCCCGCGTTCCAGCCGGAGTAACCCAGGGTGATCAGAGTGCGTGCAGGGCCGTCGCCAGCGGCCATGTGTTCGAGTACGTCCTTGGAGGTGGTCATCTGCAGGCCGCCGGGAATGTCCAGGCTGGAGGCGTACGCCGTGTTGGTGGCCTCGTGCAGCACGAAGCCGCGCTCCGTCTGCACTGGCCCGCCTTGCAGGACGGGCTGTGTCGATGGCAAACCGGTCGGTTCCAAGCCGACGCGCTCGAACAATTCCTGGACGGTGATGTCTGACGGGCGGTTGATGATCAGCCCCAGCGCGCCACGCGCCGAGTGTTCGCAGACAAACACCACGGTTCCGGCAAAGTTGTCGTCGGCCATGCCCGGCATGGCGATGAGAAACTGGTTGCTGAGATTGGAGGCGTCAGGGCGGGGGTTCATGAGGCGGAGTTTATCGCGCCGACGTGCGCCATTCCCGCCGCCGGGTTATGGTTTCCTCCCCGTATTCCTTGAATCGTGCGCGATGCTGCCCGCTGCAACCTTCCACCCTGCTTCCTCTCCCGCAAAAAAATGTCCGCTCGGGTTGGTCTGGCTGCGGCGCGATCTGCGGCTGCACGACAACGCCGCCTTGCACGCGGCCTTGCAGTGCTGCGACAAGGTGGCATTGGTTTTCGTGTTCGACCGGGACATCCTCGACCCCCTTCTGCGACGCGGACTGCAGGCCGATCGGCGGGTGGAATTCATCCATGCTGCGGTGACAGAGGTCGATGCCGCCCTGCGCATGTTGGGGGCAGCGCTGATCGTGCGCCATGCGCGTGCGGTGGACGCGATACCAGCGGTCGCCGCAGAGCTGGGCGCGCAGGCCGTGTTCTGCGGACGTGACGACGAACCCGAAGCCCGCCAGCGCGACACGATGGTGGAGCAGGCCTTGCAGCGCCAAGGGCGTGGTCTGAGCGCAACGAAGGAGCACATGATTTTCGAGCGCGACGAGGTCCTCACCGGACAGGGAACGCCGTACTCGGTGTTCACGCCATACCGCACCGCGTGGCTGGCGCGGTATGCGGCGCAGCCGCAGCGCCCCGTGTCCACCGTTCTGCAAGCGGCGGACTTGACCCTCCTGCCCGCGGCATTGCGACAACCGGTTCCTGCGCTGGCCGACCTCGGTTTCGTGACGACCAATCTGCGCGACTTGAAACTTCCGCTGGGTGTCGCAGGAGCCAAGGCCATGGTGGAGGAATTTGCCCGGCGCATCGACAGCTACGACCAGGTGCGCGATTTTCCGGCGCGTAAGGGTCCGAGCTATCTCTCGATGCACCTGCGTTTCGGCACGGTGTCGGTGCGTGAACTGGTGGCGCTCGCCTGGGCGCGCGTGCAAGCAGGCAGCAGTGGAGCTCAGGTCTGGCTATCCGAGTTGGTGTGGCGCGACTTTTATTTTCAAATCCTGTTCCACCATCCGCGTGTGGTGCGCAGCGCCTTCAAGACGGCTTATGACCGCATTCAATGGCGCAACGACCCGGAGCAATTTGCCGCCTGGTGCGCAGGGCGCACCGGTTATCCGCTGGTCGATGCTGGCATGCGCCAACTCAACACCACCGGCTATCTGCACAACCGGCTGCGCATGGTGGTGGCGAGCTTTCTGACCAAGGATCTGGGGATCGATTGGCGCTGGGGCGAGCAGTATTTCGCTGACCGGCTCAACGACTTCGATCTGGCGGCCAACAACGGTGGCTGGCAATGGGCAGCGAGCAGCGGCTGCGATGCCCAGCCTTACTTTCGAATCTTCAATCCGGTCGCGCAGAGCGAGAAGTTCGACGCAAATGGCGATTTCATCCGTCGCTACGTGCCGGAACTGGCGTTGCTGTCCGCGAAGGACATTCACGCGCCGTGGACGGTATCCGCAGTGTTGCTGCAGGCTGCGGACTTGCGCTTGGGGGGCACCTATCCCGCGCCCATCGTGCGGCACGATCTGGCGCGGGCGGAAACGCTGGAGCGCTACGCGGTGGTGAAGTCGGCAGACTGATCTGCCGCTCCAGGCGCTCAGCGTTGAGCCACCTGTGTGGTGAAAGACTGGATCAGCTCCAGCAACTCGGTTTCGGAATACGGCTTGCCCAGGTAATGATTCACCCCGAGTTGCGCGGCGTAATTGCGGTGCTTGTCGGCAATGCGCGAGGTGATCATGATGATGGGCAACTTCTGCAGCCGCGAGTCGGCGCGGATGTTGCGTGTCAGGTCGAAGCCGTCCATGCGCGGCATTTCGATGTCGAGCAGCATCACGTCGGGCAGGGTGCTCGCCTGCTGCAACTGCTCCAGCGCGTCCAGACCGTCCTTGGCAAGTTGCACCAGATAGCCATTGCGGGACAGGAAGCGCTGCGTGACGCGGCGCACGGTGATGGAGTCGTCCACCACCATGATGAGCGGCGCGGCGGTGCGTGGCGTTGCAGGGGTGGTCAGGACTTCGCCTGACGACCCTTGTGCCAGGGTATCGTTAAGGATTGCATCCGGCGTGGCGAATTCTGCGGATGCACTCTGCGGCACTTGGGACTGCTGGGCTGACTGCATGCGCGCCGCTGCGTCGGTCCCGTAGACGGAGGCGAGGGCAACCGGGTTGTAGATCAGCGCGGCATCGCCGTTGGGCAGCACCGAAATGCCAGCCAGGCCGGGGACACGCGAGAGCTGCATCCCGAGATTCTTCACGACCACTTCGCGGTTGCCAACGACTTCGTCGACCTGGATGGCGACACGTTGCGTTGCACTGCGAATCACCACCACAGGCACGCTCTTGCCAAAGGGTTCGCTGCTTTGGCCAGTTTGGCCGAGCAGGGCGCCCAACCAGTAGAACGGCAGCGTGCTGTCGGCATAGTCGATACTCAGGGTGTGCGCGGCACTGGCGATTTGCTCGGGTTTGAACCGAAGCACAATGTCCACCAGATTTGCAGGCACGGCGTAGACCGTCGGCCCGGTGCGCAACACCACCACATGGGTGATGGCAGTGGTCAGCGGCAGCAGCAGGGTGAAGCGCGCACCTGCGCCGGGCTGGTTGTCGAGCAGCACGCGCCCGCCCAGGGCATTCACTTCGGTACGCACGACGTCAAGACCCACGCCGCGCCCGGCAACTGCCGTGGTGCTTTCCGCGCTGCTGAAATTCGGGCGGAAGACAAACTGCGCCACTTCGTCGTCGGTTAGCGCCTGTCCGGGGGCGATGAGGCCGAGGTGTTCGGCCTTGGCGCGAATGGCAGCGTAATTCAGGCCACGGCCATCATCTGCCAGGGTGATGACCACTTCGTTGCCTTCCTGCCGCAAGCTCAGGGTGAGGGTGCCGACAGCGGGTTTGCCTGCGGCCTGGCGTTCTTCAGCGGTTTCGATGCCATGCGCGACGGCGTTGCGCAGCAGATGGTCGAAGCTGCCGGAGACGCGCTCCAGCACCCCGCGATCGAGTTCGGTGGTGCCACCGATGATTTCCAGCCGCACGGCCTTGTTCAGATCTTTTGCCGCCTGACGCACTGTGCGGTACAGGCGTTCGGACAGGCTGTCGAACTCCACCATCCGGGTCCGCAGCAGGTCGCGTTGCAACTCGCGGGTCTGGCGGGCCTGCCGGGTCATGTCGTCGTCGACCTCTCGCAGCAGACGGCCCAGGGTGCCTTGCACCATGGCAATGTCGTTGACCGACTCGGCCATCATGCGGGTGAGTTCCTGCGCACGGGTGAAGCGGTCAAATTCCAGAGGGTCGAAGTCGCGGTTTTCGTCGCGCGCGGCCTGCACCTGCGCGGTCATCTGCGCCTCGGCCTGGATTTCGATTTCCCGCACCTGCTGGCGCAGGCGGTCGAGGTTGTCGCTCAGATCGCCCACGGAGGTGCGGATCGCGGCGAATTCGCTTTCGAGACGGGCGCGCGAAATAGTGATTTCGCCCGCCTGGTTGACCAGACGATCGAGCAGGCCCGCACGGACGCGCACCGCTTGCGCCGCGATACGCGGCGCCATGGCGCGGGCGACGGGTTCGGCTGTCGCTGGCGATGCGGTGTGTTGCGTCGGCACGGCAGGCGCAGGCGAGGTGATCGCGTCCGGCTCGGACTCGGGGGTGAATACTTCGGTCTGGCTCGCCAACGGCACGTCGACCAACTGGCTCTCTCCGCGCTGCGCAGCGCTGCACAGGCGGTCGAAGCGGCCGTTGAGGTGATCGAATCGACCCAGCAACTCAGCGAGATCGGCCTCGTTAATCGGCGTACTGACGGTCAGCGTCTCGATGTCGGATTCGAGGCTATGTGCCAGATCCCCAAGCTGCATGGCACCCGCCATGCGCGCGCTGCCCTTGAGCGTGTGCAGGGCGCGCATGGCCTGGGCCGCCGGGCTGACGTCCATGGGGTGTTGTTCCCATTGCCGCAGGCTAGCCGCCAGAGTGGGCAGGAGTTCGTTGGCCTCTTCCTCGAAGATTGGAAACAGATCGGGGTCGATGGCGTCGACGAGTTGGTCGGGTGCGTCCGCGTAGATCGTTGCGGCGGGTTCGTGCAGAGGGGCGCCATCCAGCGCGGGACTCGGCTCTGCCTCCATCGGCGGAGCAGCAGGATGGGCCGGAGTGTCAGGCGACGCGGTGTCTTGCGCCACGCTGGTGTCGGTGCCCGACGCCGGCTCGCTCTCTGCCGGCGGAGAGGTCAGCGGCTCTTCGTTGGGCTGGGCACTGCCTGCCAGCGCGGCCTCTCGCAGCGCGTCGAGTCGCGTGAGCAATTCCGTTTGCACGAACTTGAGGAATCCCGCCGCAAATTGATGTAGCAGTTGTTTGATATCGGTGGCAGCCTGTGCCAAGGCGTCGAGGTCTTCGGGGAGTGCTGCGTCGGCAGGCAAATCGCGCAAGGCATCGAGCGCATGCTCGGTCTGGCTGGCGAGTTCGGCCACACTGTGCAGCCCGACGGTTGCTGAACTTCCCGCCAGCTTGTGCGCGGCGATCACGGCATAGTCCCCGACTGGCTGGGCGGGATCCGCCAGCCAGGCGTGAATTTCGCTTTGGAGCTTGTGCGACAGTTCGTCGGCTTCCGCCAGATATATGGTGTAGAGCGGCGTAGGGATGCGCAATTCACCGATCTGTTTGTAGCCGGGTTCTTCCCCGGCTGGGGCATTCTGCTCAGCGGGCTCCACTGGGGGCGTCGCCTCGGAGACCGGCGGGGCCTCCTGGGCCGACTTGGCGGCCTCGAAAGCGGCCATGTCGGCTTCTTCGACGACAGGGATGGCGCTGGGCGCCGCGTCGTGGTGTGCCGGAAGCTCGAGGTCGATGCCTTCGAACAGTGCGTTGAAGTCGGCGGGTTCGTGTTGCGCTGCAGGAACCGTGGCTTGAGTGTGTTCTGCCGCGTCGGCTTCCCGCACTTGTGGGATGTCAAACAAGACAGGGACCGGGGCGTCGAACTGTGCTTCCACCGCCGGAAGTTCCGCGGTCGGTTGCTCGGGCGCTAGGTCGTGCAGCGTGGGCAGAGGCTCAGGCTGATGGTCGTGTTCTGCGGCGACGGTTGAGGTCGCTTCCGGCTGGGCGTGCGTAAAGGAAACCGCATCAGCAGTGTCTGACTCGATCTCGCTGGTCAGCGTGGGGAGGGCAAGTCCAGTGGGTGGGGAGGTGTCAACCGCAGCATCCACCGCTGCAGGCTCGGTTGCGGCCGCAACCTCTGGCGCGGCGACATCCCCTGGCGCTGCGACCGACAGTTCAGCGGGTGTTGCACGCGCCAGCTTGGCTGTCTCTGCGGCGGAGTAGGCCTCGGCTGCTTGTTGGAGGGGGGCGCTCGTGAACGCATCTGCATTTCCGCGCTGGATCGCCTCAGTCCATTCACCGAGTTGTTCGAGTGCATGCGCGGCGAGGTCAAGCAGTTCCGGCGAGGCCCGGTGTTGATCGGCGATTTGCCTGTTGAAGACCTGTTCGAGCGCCCATGCGGCCTCTCCGTAATCGCGCAGGCCGACCATGCGCGAACTGCCCTTGAGCGTGTGGAAGGCGCGGCGCAGACTGGTCAGCGCACCTTCGTCGTCGAGATGCTCATGCAACTGTTGCAGCTGGCCATTGCCATTGGCGATGACTTCCCGGGACTCCTCCAGGAAGATGTCCGTCAGTTCGTCCTCGGCGTTGTCTTCCGGCGTGGCAGGCGGGGCCACTTCGGGCGCGGTGTCGGGCGTAGGCTGTTCATGAACGGGTTCGAGCCGTGTAGGCACTTCCTCTGCTAGGGCCTCCGCTTCGGCTTGCACGGCGCCTGCTGATTGCAACACGTGCACCGGGATGTCCGGTACGCCGGCCAATGCGGCTTCAGTGCGCAGCTGTGCCAAGCGTTGCTCAGTCTGCTCCGGCGGAAGACCCTGTGCGATGTCGTCCTTGAGTTGTTGAGCCGCACGCTCAACGTCCTGTTGCAAGGTCGGCGGGGCGGTGCGCTGTGTCGATGGCACGATGGCGCGCAGTTCCTTTTGCTCGCTGTCGAAAACGAACAGGGTCTTGGCCAGTTCGGGCTGGTAGGACAGCATGTCCACCAGAAAACCGAGCGCGCCGATATTGCTGGCCAGAGCATCGAAGCGCTGATTGTCGGCTGGTGTTCCTTCAGTCAGCAGGTCGTCGATTTCGGTGCGTAGATAGCTCAGGGCGGTGCTCGCCACGTCTACGCCGAGCACCGAGAACACGCCACGCATCTGTGCGAGCAACTGGGGCACCTGGGCCAGTTCGGGTTTCTGTTCCGTGTCGCGGAAATAGGCGTCGAGCAGTTTCTCGACCGTGTTCATGTCGGCGCGCAGTTCCTGCACCACACTGCCGATGGTCTGCGAGTCGGAGGACTGGCGAAACAGGTCTTCCATCCATCCAGCCAGCGGATCGGGTGTCACGCCGTCTGCGCTTTGGCCCAGGCGATGTGCCAGGACTTGCGCGCGTTCGAGAAAGCGCTGCTCGTCCGGACGGAAGTGGGCGAACGAGATTTCGAGAAACAGAATGGCAGTGGCGACATCGAGCGCGCGCTCGGGGGTGAGAAAGTCGTTGTGTGCGCTGATACTCTTGAACATCGCCGACAGCGACTGCGGAAGCACTTCGCTTCCTGGCGCCAAGGTGTGCAGCGGCTGCGCCAGCGCCTGCGCCAGTTCGACCAGACGCGCCATGCGCGTGGCATCGAGATGCGTCTGCGCATGACCAGCCATTGCACTCCAAGCGTCGCGCAGGGTTTGCACGCGTTTTCTCACTTGTTGGACGAGGGTCGGGTCGATCAGGCCGAAATGGCTCTGGTGGTAGTCGGCAAACGGAGCGGAGGCGAGGTGCAGCTTGTTGTCGATGGCGCGCAGCACCGGCAAGGATTGTGTCGTGACGTCGCCGCTGCCATGCAGGGCCTGCGCACAGAAAAAAGTCAGGTCGTGGCCGAGCCGTTGCGGCGCGGGACTTTGCCCTTGCAACTGGCTGCGCAATTGCAGGTTGAGACGGTTGAGAAGGCGCTTGAT
>JBAUTC010000221.1:0-4690 GCA_049582025.1 Thiomonas sp. | reverse complement strand
GTGTCGGGTAGATGGCGAGATAGGCGCAGAACAGCAGCAGCGCACCGCCAGCCACGGGCGGCGCCATGCCACCATACACCGCCATACTGATATAGAGCCACCACAATCCGCCCGTGAACCAGCCCAGCCCGAGACTGAAACCCAGCAGGGCTCCTCGTTTGGCGCGTGCGGCGCGTACGGTTTGCGCATCCGCCCACAGCAGGCTGGCCCATGCGGCCAGAATGACGACGGACCAGCCGCCGAGTTGCGGTCGTCCAAAAGTCTGCGCCAGCAGCACGCCGAGCAGGATGGAGGCAAAGGGCGCAGACCGGGGCGCGGTCAACAGGCGCATCACGCCGCGGCGCTGATCGCCGTCGGTCAGCATGGAGCCGTCGCGGGGAACGGGAATTTCGGACATGGCGCAAATGGGGAGGATGGGCAGCGGTGGCACTTTACCCTGCGGGCATGTCGCTGCCGTCCGCGTAGGGGTCGGGAATTCCAAAGCGCTGCAACACCGCCACCTCACGCCGTTCCATGTCCTGCGCTTCGCGCTCCGTCTGATGATCCCAGCCCTGTGCATGAAGCAGACCGTGGATGACCAGATGCGCGTAATGCGACCGCAGGGGCTTGTGCTGCGCCTCCGCCTCGCGCTCGACCACCGCGCAGCAGAGCACCACATCCGTCTGCACCGGCCAGTGGCTGTAGTCGAAGGTCAGCACATTGGTGGCGTAGTCCTTGCCGCGATACGCCTGGTTGAGCGCGCGACCCTCTTGCTCACCGACTAAGCGCAGGGTGATCTGGTGCGGTTCGAGCAAGCCGCGCAAGCGCGTGCCTGGCTCTGCGAGGCACGGACCAACACGCAAGGCCGCTCGCACCCAACGCAACAGCAAGGCGCGTGGGAGCAGTGCGCGATGGGTTGCCTCGGCGAACTGCACCGAAAGCCGCAGGGCGGGAAGCGGCGCCACTGGCGGGTGACTCATGCGTCGCGCGGCGTGCGGCGGCGCGGTTTGGCGACAGCCGATTCTTGCGCAGCAGCCCATTGACCTTCCGCGAATTGCTGGCCGGTCTTGGTTTCCACGTCGTGTGCCTCATAGGCATCGACAATGCGCGCCACCAGCGGATGCCGCACCACGTCCTGGCTGGTGAACTGGTTGAACGCAATGCCGCGCACCTCCGCCAGTACCCTCTGCGCCTGAGACAGGCCGCTTTGGGCGCCACGGGGCAAGTCCACCTGACTGGTGTCGCCAGTGATGACCGCCCGCGAGCCGAAGCCAATGCGGGTGAGGAACATTTTCATCTGTTCCGGCGTCGTGTTCTGCGCCTCGTCCAGAATGATGAAGGATTGATTGAGTGTGCGCCCGCGCATGAACGCCAGCGGCGCAATCTCGATGGCGCCGCGCTCGAACAGCTTTTGCGTCTTTTCCATGCCGAGCAGATCGTAGAGGGCGTCGTATAGCGGTCGCAGATAGGGATCGATCTTCTGCGTCAGGTCTCCCGGCAAAAAGCCCAGCCGTTCCCCAGCCTCTACAGCCGGACGCGTGAGCACCAGGCGGGAAATGGCGTGGCGTTCGAGCGCATCCACCGCACACGCTACAGCAAGAAACGTTTTCCCGGTTCCTGCCGGGCCGATGCCGAACGTGATGTCGTGCTGCAGAATGTTGCGGATGTACTGCACCTGATTCGGCGTGCGCCCGTGCAGGCTTTCGCGCCGGGTGTAGAGCACCGGTTCATCGTCGGCGGGGGCGAGCTTCGGGCGTTGCCCCTGTGCGGCCTGCACCAACTCGAGTTGGATGTCTTCCAGGCTGAAGCGGGCATCTGCGCGCGACCAAAGTGTTTGCAGCAAATCCAGCGTCTGTCGCGCCGCCGCACCGTCCCCTTCAATACTGAGGGTGTCGGCGCGGCGTGACAAACGAACATCAAAAGCCACCTCGATTTGCCGCAGATTTTCATCCAGCGGGCCGCAAAGCTGTGCCAGACGCGCGTTGTCTGGCGGAGAAAAAGTATGTCGAAGTTGCACGGGCGGTGTGGACATGTGGGTGGATGACGGTAACGCGAAAGCAGGCGTCTCGATTCCCCGCATTCAGGGGCGTGAGTTGATAGTATCGGTCTGACGCCGTCATTGTCTGCGCGGCGCAAAAACAGAAACGGGAACCGATGAGCACCATGCATTGCGCTTTGGTCGTTGACGATCTTCCTGCCGTGCGGGCCGGGTTTGTTGAACTGCTGCGGGAAAACTATCCTGGCGTGCGTCTTTTTGAGGCGGGACGTATGGCTGACGCCATGCACATCCTGCAGCGTGAGCCGGTTGACCTGCTGTTGGTCGATCTCGGTCTTCCCGATGCCAGCGGACTGGAACTCATCCGTACCTTGACGGAACTTCGCCCGCAGGCACGCTCTGTCGTTGTCACCATTTTTGACGACGACGACCATCTGTTCCCGGCGCTGCAAGCGGGAGCCTTCGGCTATTTGCTCAAAGACCGCCCCAAGATTGAGTTGCGCGCCCAACTTCGGCGCATCCAGGACGGCGAGCCACCTTTGTCGCCCAGTATCGCGCGGCGGATGGTGCAGCATTTCACCCACCTGCATCGCACGATGACTACGCCCTCGGCACATCTGTCACAGGAAGAACACATCGCCCTGACGGAACGCGAGAGTGAGGTGCTGCAGTTGGTGGGCAAGGGCTACACGCTCCCGGAAATCGCCGTGCAACTGGGACTCTCCCGTCATACCGTGGCGGATTATGTCAAGCAGATCTACCGCAAGCTCAATATCTCCTCCCGAGCCGAAGCCGCACTTGAGGCCGTGCGTCGCGGCTTGGTTCGATAACGGCAGAACGCCGCAGCCGGCCGCTCCAACCAGAAACCGCCTATATATATGACAGACCACCTCGCTTCGCCAGACCAGTCCGAGTGTTACTTGAACGGAAACTTTCAAGCCCTATCGCAATGTCAGGTGTCCGTTCTGGACCGCGGCTTCATTTTTGGGGATGGGGTGTATGAGGTGATCCCGGTTTACGGGCGCAGAGTCTTTCGCGCCGGCGACCACTTAGCACGCCTGGCGCGCAGCCTCGGGGCGGTTGGCATCTCGAACCCCAGTCACGCTAATGATTGGCTGGCGCTTGTGCGAGAGCTCATCGCGCGCAACGCCCCCGACGATCAGTGCATCTACATTCAGGTGACGCGCGGAGTGGCGAAACGCGACCACGCATTTCCCCAGGGAGTCGAACCGACCGTGTTCATGATGAGCTTTCCCTTTCCTCACGTATCGGCCGAAAAGCGGGACCAGGGTGTCGCCTGCATCACCGCCCCTGACTTGCGGTGGAGAAATGCGCATATCAAATCGACTTCTCTTCTCGGCAATGTGCTGGCCCGACAACTCTCCGTAGAGGCCGACGCCGCGGAGACCATATTGATTAGGGAAAGCCTGCTGACTGAAGCTTCTGCTTCGAACGTCTGGGTTGTGCGCAATCATCGCCTCGCGGCACCCCTGCGCGACCACGACAAGCTCGAAGGTATCCGTGTCGGTCTGGTGGAAGAACTCAGCGCTGAAATCGGGCTCAAGTTGGAATTCCGGCCTGTCGCAGAGTGGGAATTGCGCTGTGCAGAGGAAATATTCTTGACGTCCGCGACCAAAGAGGTGCTCTCAGTCACATCCTTAGACGGAAAGGCGGTTGGCAACGGCCGCCCCGGGCCGGTAGCGACGGCCCTATACAAGGCCTACCAGAGGGCGAAGCAGGTGCAGTCGCATTGAGCGGTGCAGTCCAACAGCCCCACTTGGGGGTCCCGCGCGTCAGTCATTGCAAAGAAATCGCAGAAAGTGCTTGACGGGGTGTGTGGCCACCGGCACAATTCCATCTCTCGGCGTTAACCGCGTCGAGGGGACTTGCGATAAGTAGTTGGCAACAAAAACCTTTCGCTTGACTCGGAAGTAAGATTAGTGCAACAATCGCTGTCTTCGCTGCAAAAACAGCGAAACGAAGCAAACGAAGAGTTAACAAAAACCTTTCGCTTGACTCGGAATTAAGATTAGTGCAATAATTGATGTTTCGCTGCTGCGGCAGCTACGCTAGAAATAGCGAGTTCATTAAGAAATCAACCGATAAGCGTGGGCGTTTGGCTTGATGCAAATATACCAAACGCTCATATGAAGTACGGAAATTTTCCGTAATTCCTTGAGTGTGCATTGTTCGCAATGCAAAAATGATCGAACTATAGAGTTTGATCCTGGCTCAGATTGAACGCTAGCGGCATGCTTTACACATGCAAGTCGAACGGCAGCGCGGGGCAACCTGGCGGCGAGTGGCGAACGGGTGAGTAATACATCGGAACGTGCCCTGTGATGGGGGATAACTACGCGAAAGCGTAGCTAATACCGCATACGACCTACGGGTGAAAGTGGGGGATCGCAAGACCTCACGTCATAGGAGCGGCCGATGGCGGATTAGCTAGTTGGTGAGGTAAAGGCTCACCAAGGCGACGATCCGTAGCTGGTCTGAGAGGACGACCAGCCACACTGGGACTGAGACACGGCCCAGACTCCTACGGGAGGCAGCAGTGGGGAATCTTGGACAATGGGGGCAACCCTGATCCAGCAATGCCGCGTGTGGGATGAAGGCCTTCGGGTTGTAAACCACTTTTGGCGGGGGCGAAATATCGAGTGTTAATACCATTCGGTGATGACGGTACCCGCAGAATAAGCACCGGCTAACTAC
>JBAUTC010000220.1:0-9293 GCA_049582025.1 Thiomonas sp. | reverse complement strand
ACTGCGGGGCGACGATCTTGCCGGTCTGGCCCACCTGCCAGTCATTCGGCGCATAGCCCGCGTCTACCGCGGCGCGGCTGGCGCCCATGGCAGCGCCTAGCTTGTCGGCCAGCGGGGTCATCACCGCTTCGAAGTTCTCCTTGCTGCCCAGGCCACGACCACCTGAGACGATGATCTTGGCGGCTGTCAGTTCGGGCCGCTCGCTCTTGGTGGTTTCGCGCCCGACCAGGCTGGAGAGCCCGGCGTCTGCCGCTGCAGCGATGTTCTCCACCGGCGCGCCGCCGCCGCTTGCTGCGACGGGTTCGAAACCCGTTGTGCGCACGGTGATGACCTTCACCGTGTCGCTGCTCTGCACCGTGGCAATGGCGTTGCCGGCATAGATGGGGCGATCGAAGGTGTCGGGAGCCAGCACGTGAATGACGTCAGACACCTGCGCCACGTCGAGCAAGGCGGCCACGCGCGGCGCGACGTTCTTGCCGAAGGCCGTCGCGGGAGCCAGGATGTGGCTGTAATTCGGCGCCAGAGCCAGCACCTGCGTGGCAGTGGTCTCGGCCAGCCCTGCGGCGAGCTGCGGTGCGTCGGCGCACAGCACCTTGGCCACCCCAGCGACTTGCGCGGCAGCCTGCGCAACGGCGGCACAGCCTTCACCGGCAACCAGCACATGCACTTGCGGGTCACACAGCAGGGCGGCGGCGACGGTATTGAGGGTGGAGGGTTTGAGAAGCTGGTTGTCGTGTTCGGCAATGACGAGTGCGGTCATGGGAAATCCTCGAATGGGTTGCTGCTGGAGTGCGGATCAGATGACCTTGGCTTCGGTCTTGAGGCGGGCGATCAGCGTGGCGACGTCGGGCACCTTCACACCGGCGCCGCGCTTGGGCGGCTCCACCACTTTCAACGTCTTCAGGCGCGGCGCCACGTCCACACCCAATTCCTCGGGCTTGAGTGTGTCGAGCTGCTTTTTCTTCGCCTTCATGATGTTGGGCAGGGTGACATAACGCGGCTCGTTCAGGCGCAGGTCGGTGGTGATGACGGCGGGCAGCTTGACGGCGATGGTCTCCAGGCCTCCGTCCACCTCGCGGGTGACGTTTGCCTTGTCGCCATCGATCTCGACCTTGGACGCAAACGTGGCCTGCGACCAGCCCAGCAGGGCGGCCAGCATCTGTCCGGTCTGGTTGCTGTCGTCATCAATCGCCTGCTTGCCGAGGATGACGAGCTGAGCACCCTCCTTTTCGATCACGGCCTTGAGCAGCTTGGCCACCGCAAGCGGCTGCAAATCGGCGTCGGACTCCACCAGCACGCCACGGTCGGCACCGATGGCCATTGCCGTGCGCAGGGTTTCGCCGCAGGCCGCTAGACCGCAACTCACGGCGACGATTTCGGTTGCTGCACCCTTTTCCTTCAGCCGCACCGCCTCTTCAATGGCGATTTCGTCAAAGGGGTTCATACTCATCTTCACGCCTGCGGTGTCGATGCCGCTGCCATCGGACTTCACCCGGACCTTGACGTTGTAATCCACCACGCGCTTGACCGCGACCAGCACTTTCATGCAATTGCTCCAGTTGGGTTTGTTGTGTTGAGTTCAGTATAGGCAGCGCCGAACCGCTTCCCGGCGTGGCGGCCAATAATAGAACGACCGTTCGTTTTTGAAGTGTAGCGACTCCGACAGCCCGTAGGCAAGCCCTTCGCCGCGTCGCGGCAACCGCCGCACCTTACTTGTCGATGGCGTCACGCGAATGCGCCTGTGCGCGCAGGGCGTACTTCTGAATCTTGCCCGTGGCGGTTTTTGGCACCTCGCCAAAAACCACTTTGCGCGGCACTTTGAAGCCTGCAAGATGCGTTTTGCAGAACGCGATGATGTCGGCCTCGTTCGCTTGCATGCCGGGTTTGAGTTCAATGTATGCGCAGGGTGTTTCGCCCCATTTCGGATCGGGCATGGCCACTACGGCGGCCACCATCACCGCAGGATGGCGGTACAGCGCATCTTCCACTTCGATGCTGGAGATGTTTTCGCCGCCCGAAATGATGACGTCCTTGCTGCGATCCTTGATCTTGATGTAGCCGTCCGGGTCGACCACGGCGAGATCGCCGCTATGAAACCAGCCGCCGGAAAAGGCCTGGGCGGTGGCAACGGGATTGCCCAGATAGCCCTTCATCATGATGTTGCCGCGAAACATGATCTCGCCCATGGTCCGACCATCGTGGGGCACCTCTTCCAGGGTTTCCGGGTCACGCACCGCCGCGGCGTTTTGCAGGTGATAGCGCACCCCCTGCCTCGCGTTCAGCCGGGCGCGCTCGGGCAAGGGCAAGCCTGCCCATTCCGCCTGTTTGGCACAGACGGTCGCTGGGCCATACACCTCGGTCAGGCCGTAAGTGTGGGTCAGATCGAAGCCCATGGATTCCAGCCCTTCAATCAGCGTGGCCGACGGAGCGGCCCCCGCCACCATCGCCCGCACTGTGTGGCCGATGCCGGCTTTCATTTCGGCCGGGGCATTGACCAACAGGTTGTGGACGATGGGCGCCCCGCAGTAATGCGTGACGCCTTCGTTACGAATACGGTCGAAGATCGCCTGTGCGTCCACCTTGCGCAGGCAGACATTCACACCGGCCCGCGCCGCCACGGTCCACGGGAAGCACCAGCCGTTGCAGTGAAACATGGGCAGGGTCCACAAGTAAACCGGGTGCTTGCCCATGTCCCATTCGAGAATGTTCGAGATTGCATTCACATAAGCGCCGCGATGCGAGTACACAACCCCCTTGGGCTTGCCGGTCGTGCCCGAGGTGTAGTTCAGGGAAATTGAATCCCACTCGTCAGCCGCGCCGGGGAACGCATCACTCGCCTCGCCTTCGGCGAGAAGTGCCTCGTAGTCCAGCGTGCCAATGCGCTGGCCATCGGGCACAAACTCCGGATCGGGCACGTCGATCACCAGCGGGGGCGCCAGCCCTTGCCCGACCGCCAGGGCAACCGCGCGCTGCATCACTGCAGACAACTCCACATCCACCAACACCACCTTGGCCCCACCGTGCTGGAGCATATAGGCCAGAGCCTCGGCATCGAGTCGGGTGTTCAGCGTGTTGAGCACTAGGCCGGCCATCGGCACACCGAAATGCGCCTCCACCATGGCCGGAACATTGGGCAGCATGACCGCGACAACATCGCCGCGCTGCAAACCACGTCGCTGCAACGCGCAAGCCAGTCGTTGACAACGCTCGCGCGTCTGCTCCCAATTGCGGCGCAACATCCCGTGCACGATGGCGGGATACCGCGGGTACACGTCGGCCGCGTGATCGAGAAAAATCAGCGGAGTCAGCGGCGCCTGATTGGCGTCATTGGGGGTGAGGTCGGCGTCTTGCATGCATGTCTCCTGAATAGTCGTCCCATGGTGCCGTCGCAGGCTTTCGCAGACCTTGCTTCAGTCTTGCGCGTCGGCAGGCTCCGCGGCAGATTCGGTGGTCGGCGCGGGCGGGGCCTCGCGTCGGGGTACAGAAGAAGCCTCTTTGTCCGATGCCCACTGCAATACGCGCTGCGGGAAGGGAATCTCGATGCCATGCGCCTTCAAGGTATGCCAGATGGCGAGATTGACCTGACCGCGCACGCCCAGAGTGCCGTTCTGGGGGTCGGCAATCCAGTATCCGACCGTGATGTTGAGGGAACTGTCTCCGAAAGCGTCGAGCACAGCGCTCGGACCAGGGCTATGCAGCACCCGCGGCACCGACTGTGCCGCCTCTTTTATCAGGGCAAGCACCTGATCGACATCCGAGTCATACGACACGCCAACGGTGGTCGAGAACCAGACGTTCGGGTCGTTGTAGGACAGATTCTCGATGCGATTGGCAATCAGCATTTCGTTGGGAACGATGGAGTCGGTCCCCCCCGGGCTGCGCACCAGCGTGTAGCGGGTCTTGATGTCGATGATCTGGCCTTGAAACGCCTCCACCCGGACGTTGTCGCCCACGCACAGACTGCGCTCGAGCAGGATGACAAACCCCGAGACATAGTTCGCTGCGATTTTCTGCAAACCCAGTCCCAGTCCCACACCGAGCGCACCGCCAAACACACTGAGCACGGTGAGATCGATGCCCACCATCTGCAAGGCGGTGAGAATGGCGACGAGCAGCACCGCCGAACGCAAAAGTCGCGTAAAGACCAGCCGCAGACTGGCATCCAGCGGCGAGCGCATGAGGCGCGCTTCCAGGATGGACGACACCCACAGCGCCAGGATCAGGGTGACCGCAATGGACGCCGTGCCGTTGAGCAGGGTCCAGCCAGACAGACGTTGTTTGCCAAGCGTGATGGAGAGCGCGTCCAGCGCCTCGCGAATTTCCGGCAAGACACCGGCCAGATGCAGCGCCAAAGTGACCCACAGCCCGATGCGGACGATCCGCAACAGGTAGCGAATGCCGCTGTCGTTGGAGAACCTATGCCGCGAGACCGAACCAGCCAACCGCGCGAGAAGTAACACGGCCAGCACCGGCAAAGCCAGCTTGAGCAAGGGGAGCCTGAGCAGCAGATGCGAGCCATGCCGCACCAGAATCAGCGACAGCAAGGTAACGAACGGAAACCCCAGGCCATACCGCCAGCTTGCCCGAATGGCCTCACGCCAACTCGGCAGCTTGTGCACCTGCTTTTCGAGCACTGTTCCAAGAAGCGCCCCGAACACCAGTATTCCCAGCAGGATGCCACCCTGCAAACGCAATAGTTCCGGCGACTGGCGGTAAAACGCCTCGATGAGGGGAGATGCGATCAACATGCGTGGATCAGAGAATGTGCAGGCAAGGATGGTAGCCCGCCGCTCGCTTGTACGGGACCGACCCGTGCCGGTTCAGCGCGGGGAAATCGGTGCGCTCGGCGACGGCACCGGCAAGGGAGCCGCCTGCGTCTGCGCAGCATTCTGTCGCGCCTTTTCCGCCTGCTTTTCCTCGTAGGCCCTTTGCTTGGCGGCATACTCCGCCTGCGCCTTCGCCGCCGCTGCCGCACGCTGCGTGGGACTCACCGCGGACTGTGGCGCGGGGGCAGGAAACAGGCGCGGTGCAATAGGCGCCGCGCGGGGTGCATTGGACTGCGAGCCGCCTGCCGTGGCTTGCCTGGCACGCTCTGCAGCTTGCTCTTGACGTTGATTCAGGGCTGACTCACGCGCCTTGTTCTGGCGCTCGACCTCCGAACGGTCCGGCTGCCCAGACTGCGCTGCGGCGATATTCGCCTGTACCCGGCGCAATTCGTCTTCAGCGGCGCGCATGCGCGCACGCAAGGCAATGGCTTGCAAATCAGCATCGATGGGTTCAAGCGCAGCGCGCTCCTGCTTGCGCGCCGAGTCCAGGCAATCATTGACGAAAAATCGATGCATGCACGCGGCACGTTCCGCCTCATAGCGCGACAGCACTTGGGCGCGCTGGGTCTGCTGCGCGGTCCGCTGCGCAGCGTCTTGTTCCGTTGTGGGCTGTTGCGCTGCGCCTGCCATGCCCCCCCACAAAGAGGCGGTCAGGACAAGGGCGCGCCCGACAAAACGCAGGGCCGCCCCATGCCTTCTTGCCTCCCGCGTGGCATGACCGGGGGGCGAGGCGTTCAAGACCCGCTGGGTCATGCCCCGTTGCGGTGTCATACCAGCTCCGCCTTGCCCTGACGCCGACCTTCGAGCAGGTACTCGGCACTCTGCATTTCATGCAGGCGGGAGACGGTGCGGGTGAATTCGTAGTCGAGCGGACCTTGCACATAGAGCAACTCCGGCGGCACCGCTGCGGAGATGATGAGTTTGATGCGCCGGTCATACAGCACGTCCACCAGCAGCGTGAAGCGGCGCGCGGCGCTGGCCATGTCTTCGGTCATCTGCGGCACATCGGACAGCAGCACGGTATGGAAGCGACTGGCGATTTCGAGATAGTCGTTTTGCGATCGCGCGGTTTCACACAGCTCGTGAAAACTGAACCAGACCACGCCGCCAGCGCGCTGCAGCGCCTGCACTTCGCGGCCTTCGATGGTCAACACCGGATCTTCCTCGGCGCTGGAGGCCATGTGTTCGAAGGCTTGCTCCATGCAGGTTTTGGCTTCGTGAGAAAACGCCGGGCCGCCCCGAGCTTTTTCAATCCGCTCGGAAGGCTGCTGCCGAAAGGCGGCAGCCTGGAAGCGCTCATCGTCCAGCGGGGTAATGTACAGGTTGAGTTCGCGCAGCGCCTTGTGGCGATAGTCCACCCCGGCGTCGATCCGGACCACGTCCATTTTCTGTTTGATGAGTTCGATCGCCGGGAGAATGCGATCGCGGTGCAGGCCATCGGGATAGAGCGCATCGGGATGGAAGTTGGACGTCGCCACCAGCTGCACCCCATTCTCGAACAGGCCGTCGAGCAAGCGATGCAGGATCATCGCGTCGGTCACGTCGCTGATGTGAAACTCGTCGAAACAGATCAGCCGGAAGCGCCGTGCGATGCGGCTCGACAACTCGGTGAGCGGGTCGACCGTACCCTGCAGCACCACCATTTCGCGATGCACCGCGCGCATGAATTCGTGGAAATGCAGGCGGGTCTTGCGCAGCAACGGCGCGGTTGCGAAAAACGCGTCCATCAGCATTGATTTGCCACGCCCCACGCCCCCATACAGATAGACGCCACGCGGCAGATCCGGGTGGATCAGCGCGCGGCGAACGGCGCTGGAACGGCGGGACTTGTACGCCACCCATTCGTCGTAGCATTGCTGCAGCCGCGCCACGCCGGCCAGCTGTTCGGCATCCGCGGTGAAACCCCGCTCCTGAAGCGACTTGCCGAAATATTCAGTGACGTTCATGCAGTGACATGCAGGCCGTGCATCAGAAATTCAACGTGCGGCCTGCCACGCCAAGCGCGGCTTCCTTCAGCGACTCGGATAAGGTGGGATGCGCGTGGCAGATGCGGGCGATGTCTTCGCTCGACGCCTTGAATTCCATCGCCACAGCGGCTTCTGCGATCAGCTCCGACGCCATTGGCCCGATGATGTGCACGCCGAGGATCTCGTCGGTCTGCGCGTCGGCCAGCATCTTGACGAATCCGGTTGTGTCGCCCAGAGCGCGGGCGCGGCCATTGGCCATGAAGGGAAAACTGCCGGCCTTGTAGGCACGGCCCGCAGCCTTGATCTGCTGTTCGGTCTGGCCAACCCAGGCGATTTCCGGCGCGGTGTAGATCACCCAGGGCACGGTGTTGAAGTCCACATGCGGCTTCTGCCCGGCAATGCGTTCGGCCACGGCAACGCCCTCCTCTTCGGCCTTGTGCGCCAGCATGGGGCCGCGCACCACATCGCCCACAGCCCAGATGCCGGGCAGATTGGTGCGACAGTCGGCGTCCGCCTGAATGAAACCGCGCTCGTCCAGCGCCAGCCCCACGGCTTCGGCGCCCAGTCCGTCGGTGTTCGGCTTGCGGCCCACGGAGACGATGAGTCGCTCCACCTTGAGGGTCTGCTCTTCGCCCTTGGCATTCGTCCACTCCACCGTCACGCCGGATTTGGTCGCCTTGGTCGCGGTGATCTTGGCACCGAGGTGAATGGCCAGGCCTTGCTTGGTGAACTGTTTGAGCGCTTCCTTCGCCACCTGTGCGTCGGCGGCGGCAAGAAACTCCGGCATGGCCTCGAGCAGGGTGACTTGTGCGCCCAGACGGCGCCACACACTGCCCATCTCCAGCCCGATCACCCCGGCGCCAATCACGCCCAGGCTCTTTGGCACGGCATCGATGGACAGCGCCCCATCGTTGGACAGCACGCGCTGCTCGTCGAAGTCCAGCCCCGGCAGACTGCGTGGCACCGAGCCGGTGGCGAGGATGAGCTGCTTGGCGCTGAGCGCCTGCTCCCCGTCCTTGCCAGTGACCGCGACCTGCCACCCGGCCTCCGCGTTGCCACCTTTCAACGTTGCGGCGCCGTGGAAGAAGGTCACCTTGTTCTTCTTGAACAGATAGAGGATGCCTTCGTTGTTCTGCTTGACCACCAGCGCCTTGCGCTTTTGCATCGCGGGCACGTCGATCGACAGGCCGCTCACGCCGATGCCATGAGCGGCGAACTCATGCCCTGCCTGCTCGAAATGTTCGCTCGACTGCAGCAGCGCCTTGGACGGTATGCAGCCCACATTGGTACAGGTGCCGCCGGGTGCCGGGCCGCCCTGGGCGTTGCTCGATGCGTCGATGCAGGCCACGTTCAGGCCGAGTTGGGCGGCGCGGATGGCAGCGATATAGCCGCCGGGGCCCGCGCCGATGACGATGAGATCGAAAGCCGATGACATGATGATGAATTCCTTGCAACAGCGCGGCGCCTTTTGCGTCCCGCGCGAATAGAGAGGAGGCTGGCGCTGCCGGCGTCAGCCTTGCCGGCTGATTACAGGTCAAGCAGCAGACGCGCCGGGTCTTCCAGCGCTTCCTTCATGGCCACCAGACCGAGCACGGCCTCGCGGCCATCGATCAGGCGGTGGTCATAGCTCATCGCCAGATAGTTCATCGGCCGGATGACAATCTGGCCATTTTCGACCACCGGCCGGTCCTTGGTAGCGTGAATGCCCAGAATGGCCGACTGCGGCGGGTTGATGATGGGCGTGGACAGCATGGAGCCGAACACCCCGCCATTGCTGATGGAGAAGGTGCCACCAGTGAGTTCCTCGATGGTCAGCTTGCCGTCACGCGCCTTGGCGCCGAAGTCGGCGATCGCCTTTTCGATGTCGGCAAAACTCATCTGGTCGGCATTGCGCAGGATGGGGACCACCAGGCCACGCGGGCCGCCCACGGCGATGCCGATGTCGAAGTAGCCGTGGTAGACCACGTCGTTGCCGTCGATGGACGCATTGAGCAGTGGAAACTTGCGCAGCGCATGCACCGCAGCGCGCACGAAAAAGCTCATGAAGCCGAGCTTCACACCGTGCTGCTTCTCGAACTTGTCTTTGTAGAGGTTGCGCAGATCCATCACCGGCTTCATGTTCACTTCATTGAAGGTGGTGAGGATGGCGTTGGTCGCCTGCGACTGCAGCAGACGCTCCGCGATGCGGGCCCGCAGCCGGCTCATGGGCACGCGTTGCTCGGGCCGGTCGGTGTAGGCCGCAAGGTCGAGATCGGCCTCCACCGGCTGCAGCGCGGGAATGGTCAGCGAGGGCATCTGTCCAGCGGCAGGCTTGGATGCAGGCGCTGGCGCAGCCTGCGGCCTGGGCGCAGCGGCGGCCTGCAATGCATCCCCTTTGGTGATGCGGCCGCCACGCCCGGTGCCCGCCACGTCTGCCGCATTGACGCCCTGTTCAGCGATGATCTTGGCCGCGGCGGGCATGGCCACACCCGCGCTGGCCGATGTGGCCGCAGCGGGAGCC
>JBAUTC010000219.1:0-1621 GCA_049582025.1 Thiomonas sp. | reverse complement strand
CACGCTGGGCATGCGCGTGGCAGATGGCCAGGCCTAGCGCGTCGGCGGCGTCCGCCCCCGGCTGGCCCGGCAGCGCCAGCAGGCGGGCCACCATCTCCTGCATCTGCGCCTTGCTCGCACGTCCATAGCCGACGATGGACTTCTTGAGTTGCAGCGCGGTGTATTCCACCACTGGCAGGCCCTGTGCCACCAGCGCGGCAATCACCGCTCCGCGCGCCTGACCGAGCAGGAGCGTGGACTGCGGGTTGACATTGACGAACACGATCTCCACCACCGCCACGTCGGCCTGCGCATCCCGCGCCACCTGGCTCACGCTCTCGAACAGTGTCTTCAGACGCTCGGGCAGCGTGCCTTTTGGAATCCGGATCGCCCCGCTGGCCTGGTAGCCCAGGCGCTGACCATGCGCGTCGACGACGCCATAGCCAGTGATGTTGAGTCCGGGATCGATGCCGAGGATGCGCATGGTGAATGAAATGAGAGTCCGGCCGCAAGCTTAGGGCATGGCACTGGCGAGACCACGCATCGCACGCCGCATGTGCAGTTTTCTGCGGCCCCACCCTTACTCCTGCAAACGCGGGATGCGCTTGGTGCATACGCACTATGGGCACGCGGCCACTCGCTTCCTATTCTGCACTCCACCCACAACAACCATAGGGAGGTATGTCATGGACACGTGCACTACAAATCATCCAAGGTCCGTGCGGCGCACGGCCCCCTTGCTGGGCGGTCTGGCCCTGCTGCTCGCTGGCTGCGGGGGAGGCGGCTCGTCCGCGCCCGCGCTAACCGACAACACCGTGAGTGGCGTGGTACTGGACGGCCCCATCCAGGGCGCCACCGTGTGCCTGGATCTCAATGCCAACCATCAGTGCGACTCCGCAGAGCCAGCATCCGCGCCAACAGATGCCCAGGGCAACTACACCATCATCGGCCTGACGGAAGACCAGCGCACCTCCGGCGCCGAATGGGTCGCAATGGTGCCCGCCACCGCCACAGATGGCGGACAACCCGTCGGCACAGCCTTCGTGCTGCGCGCCCCGGCGAACAAGCCCGGCGTCATCAGCCCGTTCAGCCACATGGTGCAGGTGGCCATGGACCAGGGCGCGGGCGATCAATCGACTGCCGAGTCCGCCGTCGCGGCACAGCTGGGGCTGTCGGAAACAACCAGCCTCTACACCAACTACAGCAGCGGCAGCCCGACGGCCGATTCGGCCGCACTAGCCGCCATGGCACCTACCTTCGTCGCTGCGCTGCAATCCGGCAGCCAACCGTCCATCAGCCTCACACAACTGCAGCCGAACCCGACAGAGTACGCCGTGCGCAAGCTGATCTATACCGACTCCGGCAACTACACCCTTCGCGTGTTCTACGGTGGTCCGGTCACGGCGGACAACCTTGCAACGTTCTACGACGTGCGCTCCGGCATGTCCGGAGGCGTGACCCTGGCGAACAGCGCCCTGTACTCCACCGCCAAGTTCCTCGGCTCGACGGGTTGGGTGGTCATCGATCCGACCGTTGCATCCCATTTCCCTGCGGGGAACCCGTCGGCAGGAAACTATGGTCCCTACAGGCAGATCACATTTTCCACCGTGAAATCACTGGAGGGTCAACCCTTGTCTGCTGG
>JBAUTC010000218.1:0-2152 GCA_049582025.1 Thiomonas sp. | reverse complement strand
GCGCGGCGAGAACCGCCGCTGTGGCCCAGCGCAACGCACGGCGGTCACACGGGCGCATTTTCAGGCGGCGGCTGCGGCTTGTGGCGCGGCGGCAGGATGAAGCTCAGCGGATGGCGCAGCAGCCGATAGCCGATGCCACGGTAGATGGCCCGGCGATCGCGCACCTTGATGTCGCGCGCTCGCAGTGCCAGCCGGAAGGCGAAATAGAAGCTCACGCTGACATTGAGCAGGCCTGTGACGGCGATGCCGGCCAGTGCCCACCAGAAGGCCGGGTCATTGACCACTGCCGGTCCGAGGCTTGAGATGGCTGCTCCTAAGAGGCCGGACGACACGGTGACGTGTCGCACATCCAGCGGCACGCCGAACATCAGGAAAAAAAAGGGCGTCAGCCCCATCAGCAGACCGAGCGCCACGTTGCCGGACATCACGCCGATGTTGCGGCGCCACCAGCGTGCCCAGCGCGCAGCGCGCTCCGGGCCGAGGAAGGTGCGGATGCGCGGATTCCACTCGATGGCGCTCTCCAGATGGTGCAGCACGAAGCCGTTCTCCATCCACCCGGCGACCACACTGGACGCAAACAGCAGCACGCCGGTGAGCGCGGCGAAGAGCGGCGTGGGGCCGAGCAGCGAGAGCTTGTGCAATTCGTGCTCTGCGCGGTCCACTGGCATGAACTGGGGGCCAAACCAAGCCGTCCCCGCCAGCCCGATGAGCAGGGCGCAGGGAATAACCAGCGCCACGTTGCCGAACACGCCCGCGGCCTGCGAGCGGGTGAGGTTGGCGACTTCGTCGACAAATTGTTCCACAGCGCCCGGTTTGGAAAGATCACGCAGGCGATCGGCCATGGCCGGTGCGGTCATCGCGGGCTGCTTGGTGGCGACGGTCCAGTGCAGCAGCTGCACGATGATGAAGGTCACCGCGTAGTCCAGGCCCATCAGCAAGCCGCTCCAGAACAGCGTTGCGGGAAGAAGCAAGACGGCCAGTTCGATCCAGGTTGTCAGGGACAGGACCGCGCCGCCGCCCGCTGCAGAGCCGAGCATGGCGCGATATTCCGCACCGTCGCGGGTGATGAGCTGTTCACCCGATTCAGCATGTCGCTCGGCCATCTTTTCGGCCAGCAGCCCTGTGTTTTGTCGAACAAGAGCCCGCAGGCTGCGGCGCTGGGCGTTGATGCGCGCGAGCTCCGACACCAGCCGGGCGGTGGCGAGCTCCGGGCGTTGGCTGACCAGCAGGTCCAGCAGGGCCACGGCGCGGTCCACCCGCTGACGTAGCTGATAGAGCACGAACACCATGCTGACCGAGGAGCCGTAGAGGTCAAGATGCTCGGTCACCGATTCAGCCCGTTGGCGGCAGGCGTCAAGCACGGCACGGAACATGGCGAGCGTCGGGCCGATGTCCTCCGGAGGCGCGTCTTCGTCGTCGGCGCTCAGCGCCGGCAATGCGGCGTCTGCGTCGGAGGCGGCTGTTCGGATCGGGGCGGCTGTGCGATTCTCCAGCTTGGCGCGCAGGATCTCGAATGCGCCGGGCAACTGGCGGAACGGGGCTTCCACATCCAGGCGGAGGTCGGCGTCGACCTGCATGCGGGTGCGCAGGTCGGGCGAAAAGCCAGTGGCGCTGATCTGGCTGACGGTGAAAGACAAGGCGTCCAGCACGTCCTCCCGCCAGCGCCGAACCAGTAGGTCGCGGGGTGAGGTGCGGCCGTCTTCCGCGCTGGGCTCGGCCTTAGGTGCGTCGGACAATGGTTCGCGGTCGGCGGCATCCTCTGAGGGCTCGGGCCGCAGATCCGCGCCGGTGTACAGGAGATTGCCGACGCGCGCGAGCGCGGCGCCGTCGATCGCGCTCAGCCAGTCCGCGTCCTGCGCGTGAGGGAAGAACAGACCGAAAAGCACCGCCAGGTCTCGTGTCTCCGGTGAGGCTGGCAGCAACTTGCGCTTGAGCCGCTCGCCGAATTCACTGAAAAAAGCCGGCCGCGCGGTGAAGCCGAAGTCGGCCAGCAGCAGAGTCGGGTCCGTATGGCGCAGCAGCCCGGCCAAGACGCTGGCCACGGCGGCCCGACGCTCGGGTTGGCGGTCGAGCACGTCGAGCAGCACGTGCAGGCGCTGCACCGGCTTGGGCAGCGGGTCGTTGGCGGTGTCGCGCACAGCCGGAGCGGGAT
>JBAUTC010000217.1:0-6292 GCA_049582025.1 Thiomonas sp. | reverse complement strand
ACTGCTGACCGAGCGGTTTAGCGGCGACGCCTCTGTCGAGGCCGCGGCGCAACGCATCCTCACGGCACTGCGCAAGCCTTTTGATCTGGGCGTGGGACGGCAGGCGTCGATCTCCGTCAGCCTGGGCTGTGCCCTCTACCCCGACGACGGCGGCGATGCTGAAACCCTGCTGCGCCGGGCCGATCTGGCACTCTACGCGGCCAAGGCCGCCGGCCGCGACCGCTGCCTGCGCTTCGAGGCCGACTTCGAGCGCGAGGCGCAAAGGCAGAAAAACCTGCTGGAAAGCGTGGAAGCTGCCTTGCAGCAGGGGCGGTTGTCGCTGTGCTACCAACCCATCGTCTCCATCGGCGGAGATCGCTCGCGTCCAGCCGTGGTGGGCGTCGAAGCCCTGCTGCGCCTGCGCACCGAGCAAGGCGTGCAGATGGAGGCGTCGGAGTTTTCCGGTGTGCTCGATCATGGGCGTATGGCGCGAGCCATCGGGCGTTTCGTGCTCGACCAGGCGCTGGCGCAGGGCGCGCTGTGGCGGGCCGAGGGGCTGGAACTGCACATTGCGGTAAACATCAGCGCCGAGCATCTGTTGGCACCCGAGTTTCTGGAGGACCTGCACCAGGCCCTGCGAAACCACCCCGGCTTTCCGGCCAGCGGGCTCATGCTGGAAGTTACCGAGTCTGCGCCCTTGCGCAATCTGCATCACGCGCGGCAGGTGCTGCAGGCCTGCCAGGATCTGGGACTGAGCGTGGCGCTCGACGACTTCGGCACCGGCGCGGCGTCGCTCACATACCTGCAGCAGCTTCCCGCACAGTCCATCAAGATCGACCAATCCTTCGTGCGCGATATGGTCAACGACCCCAAGGATTTTGCCATCGTGTCCGCCGTGATCACCGCGGCCAATCTGCTGGGGCTGGAGGTCATCGGCGAAGGGGCCGAGACCCTGGAACATCTATCGGTGCTGTCAGCCATGAACTGCACTTTGGCGCAAGGCTATGCCATCGCCCGGCCGCTGCCCGCGGATGCCGTCGCCACCTGGGTGCAGACCTGGGTGCGGCCTGCAGCCAATCTTCGCGCCGTCGAGTTTCCGCACGAAGTGGAAGTGGCACAACAGCGCCGGGTGGAGCGGTTGCAGCAGGCGGTGCGCGGCGAGGTGCCCTTTCCTGACCATGTGCTCGACGCCTCGGCGGAAAATCAGTGTCACCTCGGGCTGTGGCTCAATGGACAGGGGCGGCTGTATTACGCACGCGACCCGCGCTATGCGCGTCTGCTAGAACAGCACGTTGAGATTCACGAGCTGGCACGGCAGGCCAAGATGGCACTGGATGCGGGCGACCTGAGCGGCGCCTGTCGGCTGGGTCAGGACGTGGCTGATCTGAGCGCCATCGTGCTGCGGAGCATTCGCCAGCTTGGCGACATGCCCCTCGCCACCGCCTGACGCTCAGGTTTGCGCCGCGGCTGCAGCTGTGGCCGAGGCGATTTCACCCAGTTCGATCACCGCCAGCGCGTAGAACGCGGAATGGTTGTAGCGGGTGATGACGTAGAAATTGTCCGTGCCCAGCACATAGTCGGGCGCTGCGCCCGCATTGGGCAATTGCACCACGGCCAGCTTGCCCGGATAGGCGCGTGCGCGCGGCAGCAGCGGCAGTCCCATTGCCGCCAGTTGCCCTGCGCTGAACGTTGGCGTGATGTCTGGAGCGAGCAGGGTGTCGAGGCTGGCTTGCGGCAGGTCGGGCGGCAGTTGCAGCGGGAAGTGCGTGGGCAGTCCCGTCACCCAACCCTTGACGGACAGAAAACTCGCCACCGAGCCGATGGCGTCCGCCGGATCGTTGACGAGGTCGATGCCGCCGCCGTTGTCGAAATCCACCGCATAACGCAAGATGCTCTCGGGCATGAACTGCGGCATGCCGATGGCTCCGGCGTAGGAGCCGCGGATCTGCAGCGGATTGCGTGCGTCTTGTGTGCACCACTGAAAAAAGTCGCCGAGCTGCACGCCGAAATACGCACTGCGGTCGCGTGGGGCCTGTGCGGGGTAGCGCAGCGCAAGGGTGGAGAGCGCGTCCAGTACGCGGAAGTTGCCCATATTGCGGCCGTAAATCGTCTCCACTCCGAGGATGCCCGCAATGATGTGCGGCGGCACGCCATAGCGCTGTTGGGCGCGGGCAAACCACACGCCGAATTCCCGCATGAAGTCGCTGCCCGCGCCAATGCGCAGATTGTCCAGAAAGCGGCTGCGATACACCTGCCAGTTCTTCTTCCCGGGTGGCCCTGGCAGGATGAGCTGGGCCACGGTGGGCACGTACTCAGCCTTGCTGATCAGACGCTCGACCAGTGCCGAGGGCAGTCCGTTGCGCTGCACGATGCGCTCGGTCAGTGCCTGCACGCCCTGCGCAGACCAGTCGCCGATCTGGCTGGGAGCCGCCGATGTGCCAGGGACTGGACTGCTGCTCGATGGGGGAGGTGCGGGGACTGCAGCGTCCTGCGCTTGCGCGGCAGTGGGCAGCAACGCGCCCAGCGCCAGCGCGGCCGTGGATTGCAGATGGCGGCGGCGGCTGGCGTCTTTCAGGCGATCGGCAGATTTTGTGTGCGGCATCAGTCAGGGGAGAAAGCAAGGCAACTCTCGCATCTTCGCATGTTGCCGCTGCCGTCCGGGGCGGTTGGTTTTGCACCTGTGTCTGGGTTTCAACGTCTTGTCATATTCAGAATGTAACTTTTGGATTCGTTTAGTAACGTTATTTCACACCCAGCCTTTTCCTGATGGAGTTCGACATGCCTCAATCCCCAGTCAATCTTTCGCGACGCCAGGCCCTGAAAATTTTCGGTGGTGCTCCCCTGTTCCCCTTGGGCACCGGTCTCGGCGCTTCGGCGCTGCTCAGTGCTTGTGGCGGCGGCAGCAGCCCGGTCGCAGCGACGACGGCCACGCCGACCTCCGCTGTGTTCACCAGCATGGCAGCGCCCACCCTGGCCGACGCGGCGGCCATGGCCACCACGACCGTGGCGTCCAGCCTGGAAGTCGCCTACAGCGACAGCAGCAGCCAGACCTACCAGTTGGGCTACAAGCCGTTCTTCATCACCGGCCAGGCCGTGCCTGACGGCAGCGGCGGCAGCATCATCGCCGGCAGCTACTACGACATCAATGGCAATCCGATCATGGACAACTCCGTGCCGTCGCAGGCGCGGCAGTTCTTCTCCGATTCGCCGGACGGCACTTCGCTGCTGACCGTGCCGAACGCCAGCGTGCCCGGAGTCAAGGGCAACACGGTGTTCGCCGTCGTGCAGTTCGAATACACCACCGCCGACCAGGCCGGCAGCTCGGCCTACGGCAAGCTGCCGTCGCCCATCGCGGTGCTCACCCTCGACCAGGACCCGGTCAGCGGCGCACTGAGCATGGTCAAGTATTACAACGTACCAACTGCGCCGGCGAACGGCCTGTGGATCACCTGCGGCGCCAGCCTCACGCCCTGGGGGACCCATCTGTCCAGCGAGGAATACGAGCCCGACGCTGCGGCCATCGCCACCAACACCCAGTTCCAGGCGTACATCACCAATCTGTACGGAGGTGCCGGTGCACTCACCGACCCGAGCAAGGCCAACCCCTACCTCTATGGCCACATGCCCGAGGTGACCGTGAAGTCGGACGGCACCGGCACGGTGACCAAGCACTACTGCCTGGGCCGCATCTCCCACGAACTCATCCAGGTCATGCCCGACCAGCGCACCTGCCTGATGGGCGACGACGCCACCAACGGTGGCCTGTTCATGTTTATCGCCGACAAGGCCGCTGACCTGTCCGCCGGTACGCTCTACGTGGCGCAGGCCACGCAGACTAGCGCTGCCGGTGCTGGAACCGGCTCCTTCACCCTGAAGTGGATCAACCTTGGTCATGCCACCAGCGCGGAGGTGCTGGCGATGGCGCAGGCGGCGGGACAGGCCGGCGGTATCTCCAGCATCATGGACGTGCAGGTGACCGACCCGGCGCTCAACACGCCCCCGGGAACGGGCTATACCCAGGTCTGGATGAACGGCAAGAAAAACTGGATCAGGATCGTCCCGGGAATGGAGAAGGCCGCTGCCTTTCTCGAAACCCACCGCTACGCCGGGCTGTCCGGCGGAACCATGGCCTTCACCAAGATGGAAGGCACGACCGTCAACGCCAGGGACAAGATCGCCTACTCGGCGATGTCGTATATCTACAAGTCCATGACCGACGGCAGCATCCCCGGCTTCCAGGTCGCGGGGCCGGTGGCCGGCGCGGTCTACGCGCTCAACCTCAAGAGCGGCCAGATCGACACCGGCGGCAACGCCGTGAACAGCGAGTGGGTGCCGGTTGACATGGCCGCGCCCGCTGCGCTGGTCGGCGAGGATCTGTCCACGCCGGATGTGCTGGGCAACACGGCCAACCCGGACAAGATCGCCAATCCGGACAACATCAAATTTTCCGAAAAACTGCGCACCCTGTTCATCGGCGAGGATAGCGGCAACCACGTGAACAACTTCCTTTGGGCGTACAACGTGGACACCCAGCAGCTCAGCCGCGTCCTCTCCACGCCGTCGGGGGCTGAGAGTACCGGGCTGCAAGGCGTGGACGACATCAACGGCTGGATGTACGTGATGAGCAACTTCCAGCATCCCGGCGACTGGGAAATCAAGACCCAGACCACCAACGGCGTGACCGTCACCACCGGACTGCACGCCAACGTGTACCAGACGCTGGAGCCGCTGATCAACAAGAACTACGAAGGCGGCTATGGCGCCGCCGTGGGCTACCTGACCGGTCTGCCGCAGACAGCCAAGGGCTGACCTTTCTCGCCGTGTTTTGTCCAGGCCCGCTCCGTGCGGGCCTTTTTCTGCGGGTTGATCCGGGTGCCAAACGGGCAACAAATCGGCATACTCCGCCCACTACCGCGGCTGGCCTGGCGGACCTACATTTTGAGGAGGCAGGTGTGGCGGTCAACGCGCACCCGGAGTTGATGTCTGCAGAATTGCCATTGGACTGGATTCTCGAAAAAACCCAAAAAGGCCGAGACGAGCTGGTGACCCGCGCCAACCATCTGATGCCGGGTCAGCGCAATCTGCTCATCATGGCCGACGGCCACCGGCCCGTGGGCGAACTGCTCAGGGCGGGTACCGACCCGCAACGCTGCATGCTGGTGCTGTGCGACCTGTTCGAAGCGGGTTACCTGGTTCAAAGTGCCGGGACCTTGCCGACAGGCTCGCCCGTGGCGTCGTCGGCAGCGCCCGCGTTACAGCACGCCCCCCACACCTTGTTGATCGCCCTGGTCGAGGAACAGTTCGGCGAGCAGGCAACGCGCTTGGTGCAAAAAATCGAGCAACACCCCGACACACCTGAAGGACATGCCGCCGCGGTGCAGGCATGCGTCAAATTCATCCGCCTTTTCATCGATGAAAAACAGGCGGCGGCTTTCGCCCTACGCGCGCAGGAATTGCTGCCGCGCTGACACCAGTCCCTCGCACCTCAGCCAATTGCCGTGTCGTCGCGCCATGGCAGGGCGGCTTCACCACCCCGTGCGCGACCTTTTCAACCCCATCTTGGAGACAGCATCACATGAAAGCACTGTTCAACCCTCGCCGTACTCTGCAAGCCCTCGGGCTGGCCGCCGGTCTCGCCCTGTCCTTGGCTGCCGCCACCGCCTGGGCCGACGCCCCCGTGCTGATGTCGCCCCAATGGGCCAGCGAGGCCTGCACCGCATGGAACAATACCCCCGAGCTGACCAACGGCCTCAAGGGCGAGTTCATGCACGATGACAAGGGTCGCGGCTACAAGCTGGTCGAGATGTACCGTACCGAGTGCGGCAAAGGCACCGTGATTGAACTGAAGCTGCAACTCCAGAACGACAAGGCCATGTGCGTCGCCGGCGGCGCGGCCACCCTCAAGCCCAATTTCGATGTCGACTTCCTCATGCACGCCGACACCAAGCGCTGGGAAGAAATGGGCAAGGGCGAATACGGCCCGATGAAGGCAATGATGTTTGGCCGCCTCGAATTCCAGGGTCCGAAGCTGGTGGCGATGCGCGCTATGGACCCGTTCAGCGCCTTCCTGCTGCTGGTTGGCAAGGTGCCCAGCACCACGGCCACCTGCCCGAAGTGACCAGAGGGCCCGTCCATCGGGCCTCGCTGGGAAAAAAGCCGGGGAGCGTTGCTCCCCGGCTTTTTTTGTGCAAATCGCTCACAGGCCCGGATTGGGTGGCGTCGGGTGGATGTATGCCCAGCCCTGTGCCTCACGAATCGTGATCTCACCCACGCCAGAGGGCACGATGGTGATGAACGGATACAGATCCTTGCG
>JBAUTC010000216.1:0-7286 GCA_049582025.1 Thiomonas sp. | reverse complement strand
CCAACACCGATCACCATCAATACCCAGTCCATGAACAAACCCATCCTGTGGCGACAGTATTGAGTTGCGAGTTGTGAGTTGCGGCTCCAGTCGGCGGCGCGATGTGGGGTTTCCTCCGCAGAGAGCGCTGCCGGTTCGTGTCGAATTTCACAAAACCGGCGAGTGTCTGCGCGCGCTCCCTTGTTGCAAGCGGCGACGGGCGCTAAAAAGGATGGCATGAAGCTGACTGCCCTTGTGCGCGCCCCGAGAATGGGCTCGCGCGGATTCACGCTGATCGAACTGATGATGGCGATCACGCTGCTGGGCGTACTCACCGCCATTGCCCTGCCCATCTACAACAACTACCGCGAAAAGGTGAACGATGCGCAGGCCCAGCAAGACGTGGTGGCCGTGTCCACGGCAATTCAGAGCTACTGGCAGTACAACCGCAAGTTCCCAGACTCACTGGCCGACATCGGCATGGCGGGCAAGCTCGACCCCTGGGGGCATCCGTACGTTTACTACAACATTCAGGAAAACGGCAAAGGCGGCGCCCGCAAGGACCATGCGCTTAACCCGATCAACACCGATTTTGACCTCTACAGCATGGGACAGAACGGCCAGTCAACATCGCAGATCACCCAGAAGGTCAGCCTCGATGACATCATCCGCGCCAACAACGGCACCTATATCGGCTTGGCGTCCAATTACTGAGTCTGAGGCCGTGTCTTCCGCAGGCTTGTTCCCAGCCGTTGCCGCGGTGCGGTCTCAGCCTCATTGAGCGGTCCGTGCGTGCGCCCCGTTTTTCCACCCAGTTGTTCGGCAGCCGCCTGGCGCGGCAGTTGTTCGCGCTGTTCGTCCTGGCGGCTCTATTGCCGCTGGCCGTGTCGGACTGGCTGTCGAGCACGGCGGTCAATCAGGTGGCGCACCAACTCAATGTGCACAGCCAGGAGCGCGCTACCCGTCAGGTCAGCCGCCAGGTCTTAGACCGCTTGTTCACTGCGAAAACCCTGCTGCACGCCCTGCCGCTGACTGTGCCGCAGCATGGAGCGTCACCGCCCGGCTCCGGGCGGGTATTCGCCGCGCTATTGCTGCGCACCGAGGACGGTAAGCCAGCCTGGGCCTCAGCTAATGCGGCAAACCTGTGGGCTGACTGGCAGATTGCCCTCCCCGCGTCCCCTCCAGTGCATCCAATCGGTGAGGGCACCAGCGCACGCACCACGCAGGTGCTGTTGCGTGTACTCCCCGATCGCGCGGGTCAGCGGCCTGCACGGGTGTTGCTTGGCGCCGTGCTGAATGAGCAACTCCGCTGGATCGCCGAGTTGAATCCGGATTTTCTCTGGAGCCCTGTGCGCGATGCGATGGACGGCGGGTTCTGGCAGGTGCTGGATGCCGATGGCGTCCACCTGTACACCGCCGGAACTGCCCAAGGCCCGCTAGGCGCCACGTCCCAGGCTATGGCCCGTAATGGCGGCTCGACCTTCCGCACCCAGCTCTTTCTGGGCGGCGAATTTGGCGCGCCGGACTGGATCTTCTCCCAATACGCGCCACCAGCCGGCGTGCATTGGCTGGGCTGGCCCCTGGCGGGCTGGCTGGGACTGGTGGCGATGGCCACACTACTGCTGATCGCCCTGATCGCGCAGCGGCAGATTCGCCGCACACTGGTGCCGCTTGAGCAGCTCACCGCTGGGACACGCAGCCTCGCTGCGGGCAACATCAGCACGCGGGTAGCGGTGCGTCGCAACGACGAATTCGGCGCGCTTGCCGGAGCGTTCAATGACATGGCGACAAAGATCGGCGCGCAATTTCATGCACTGGAAGGCTTGGCCGCCATGGACCGCGACATCCTGGCGGGCGCCTCGGTGGACCGCGTCGCACGCCGGGTGCTTGATCAACTCGACAGCCTCTATCCCGAGGCGGGGGCCGTGGTCGTCTGGCAGCAGAGTGACAGCGTCTTCCGCAGAGCCATCCTGTGGCATGGGAGCAAAACCGGCACGCCCGTATTCGATGTGCGCGACGTGGCCTGCAACGTCACGGCCCATGAGCAGTGGTCACAGCTCCGACACGATCAGGACCGTGCGTCTCAGGCAGACGGCACAACAGACGGCTGCCTGCGCAGCCTCATGCCCCCGGCGGCGGATTGGGTGTCGCTGTTTCCGCTCCGGCAGGGCGAGGCGGTGCGCGCGCTCATTGCCATCGGCCTGACGGCCAAGCCGGCGGCAGGACAACTGCAAGCCGCCGCCGAACTGCGCGACCGCCTGGCTGTTGCCTTTGCTGCGCAAGACCGCGAGCGTGCGCTGGTCTACCAGGCCACGCACGACAGCCTCACCGGACTGATCAACCGCCATGGCCTGAATGAAAAGATCGACGCCCTTCTGGCCCCAGGCCATGCAGTGCCCACTCTGGCCTTGCTCTATGTCGACCTCGACAATTTCAAGGACGTAAACGACAGCCACGGACATGCTGCTGGCGACGCGCTGCTGCGCCAAGCCAGCGAGCGGCTGCGCACGCGCGTGCAGGCCGACGCGCTGGTCGCCCGACAGGGCGGGGACGAGTTCACCATCGTTCTGCCGCAGGCCGACGCGGCCACCGCGCAGACTGTGGCCGAGACGGTGATCCGCGCTATGAGCGAACCCTTCCACCTGTCTGGCGGCGATTTTCAGGTGGGCGCCAGCGTGGGCATCGCCCTGTGCCCGCAACACGCCCGCCAGCGCGACGAGTTGCTGCGCTGCGCCGACATTGCGCTATATGCCGCCAAAGCTTATGGCCGGGGCCGGGCCCAACTGTTCAACCCCGCGCTCGACTCCGAGGCCCGCGCGGTCGCTGCCCTGCTCGCAGATTTGAGGCAGGCGCTGGCCCGCGAGGAATTGATTGCCTACTACCAGCCCCGCGTGCGCACGAGCGACGGTGTCATTTCGTCTGCCGAGGCGCTGATCCGCTGGCAGCACCCGCAACGGGGGCTGCTGACGCCAGACGTGTTCATCCCTGTGGCGGAATCGTCGGGGCTGATCGCCCCCATCGGCCACTGGATGATCAACGCCGCCTGCCAGCAGATGGCCGCGTGGCGGCGCGACGGCGTTGATGTGGCGCGGGTCTCGGTCAACGTCTCCCCCGTCCAACTGGTCTCAGGTGAATTGGTCGGACAGGTGCGCACCGCCCTGGAGCGCAGCAGCATTCCACCGTCCACCCTCGAACTGGAAATCACCGAGAGCCTGCTGGTGGACGACAACCAGAACGCGTTCGCCCAGCTCGCCACGCTGCGCGACACGGGCGTGGCCATCGCCCTCGACGACTTTGGCACCGGCTATTCGTCCATGGCCGCGCTGCGCAAGCTTCCCATTGACGTGATGAAAATCGACCGTTCCTTCGTCATCGATCTGGAAACCGACACCAGCGCCCTGCCCTCGGTGCGCGCCATCGTGGCGCTGGCGCAGGCCGCACAGTTGCACCTTGTGGCCGAAGGCGTGGAGACCGAAGTTCAGGCCAGCATGCTGCGCGAACTGGGGTGCCACGAGCTCCAGGGTTATCTGTATTCGCGTCCGGTCGCGCCCGCGCAGTTCCTGCGTCTCCCTGGCTTGCGCCAAGGACTCCCTGCGCCCTGAAATCGCCGCGGCAGAAAATTCCAGGCTAGCACTGCCGCAAATACAACCCGCCGTATTCATCTTCGAGATGCATCGGGTCGAAGGCGATATGGAAGCGTTTGCAGGGCTCTGCCAACGGTCCACGATCTGCCGAATCCGCTTGGCAAAGCCCTCCAGAAATGGGCCATGCACGCGCCGGCTGAGCCCGTGGGGCTTTCCGCCCGCTCCCGCAACTGCGGTAGCGCCACACAGCAGATGCGATAGGGGAACACCGCGCAGCCGGCTGCAGGCGATTCAATAACTGGGAACCCATCCCTTTTCATTCGCGGGCTCAGATCAAAGAAATTAGATTCAAAATTTCCGACGAAGAACTGGATTGCGATCAGTCAAGTCTCCCGAACTGAAGCTGGCGCAGCATCACGCCCATTCTTATTACACAGGGCGAGGGCCATGGATTTCAGTCAACGAACCGGGGAGAGCCAGAGACCGCGCGCAGCACGGATGCGACTGGTGCAAACGGCTTGCCTTGCCGCCAGCCTGCTGGCGTTCAGCCCTGCTGCACATACGCAGGATGCCGCAGCCTTCGTCGCGCAGAGCGCGGTGAAGGTTCAAGCGGCCGACACGGCGCAGGACAGTTGGCACGTCGTGCCCACGGTGCAGAAGGGGAATGTCGGCAAGGAAATGCCGCAGGACCACAGCCAGTTTTCCGAGCTCAAAGGACCGTTCACCTCTCCCGAGCAGGTGACAAAAGCCTGCCTGAGCTGCCACACCGACGCGGCCAAACAGGTCATGTCCACCATCCACTGGACCTGGAAGGCCTTGGACCCGAATACCAAACAGCTCGTCGGAAAAAACCACGTCTACAACAACTTCTGCGTCAGTCCCATCAGTAACGAGCAATTCTGTACGGTCTGCCACGTCGGTTACGGCAGCACCGATCCAAACAAGTTCGTGCCGTTCGATCACCGCTCGCAGGACCACGTGGATTGTCTGGTTTGCCACGACCAGACCAAGACGTATCACAAGATCCCGTTCATCGGCGGCAATCCGGCCATGGAGAAAATCGCCGTGCGTCCCGGTTGCGGCGAGGTGTATGGCACCGACAAGCCGTATGTCATGCCGGAAGACCTGGCGAATATCGCCCGCCACGTTGGCTCCCCCACGCGTTATACGTGCGGCCAATGCCACTTTTACGGCGGCGGCGGCGACGGCGTGAAACACGGCGACCTGGACAGTTCGCTCGTCAGTCCGCTGCGCAGCGAAGACGTGCACATGGACGCCAAAGGCTTGAACTTCTCGTGCCAGGAGTGCCACACGACTGAAAACCACAACGTCAGCGGCTCACGCTATCTCACCGACGTGATGCCCGACCACGGCCAGTTCATGCGCGGCAGCCCGCACAACGGGCAGGCTGCGAGCTGCGTGTCCTGCCACAGCAAGGCCCCGCACAAGGGCCATGACATCAACACCCGCATCGAGGCATCCACGCTGAACATGCACACCCGGGACATCGCCTGTGAAACCTGCCACATCCCGGCATATGCCCGCGGCGGACTTCCCACAAAAATGCAATGGAATTACGCCACCGCAGGCAAGCTCGCTCCAAACGGTTCTCCGCTGGTCATCAATGACAGCAAGGGCTGGAATACTTACTGGGGCGTCAAAGGCAGCTTCAAGTGGGCGGAAAACGTAGTGCCCGATTACCGCTGGTTCAACGGCACTGAACGCTGGATGAACATCGGTGACAAGGTGGACAACTTCAAGAACAAGAACGGTGTGGTCCAGCTCAACGGCATCGAAGGCAGCCCGACGGACGGCAAATCCAAGATCTTCCCGTTCAAGATCATGCGCAACAACCAGCCGTATGACACCAAGACCGGCATTCTCGCGGTGTTCCACTCCTTCGGCTTCGACGAGGACTCCTACACCATGAACTACGACTGGCAGATCTCGATTGCAGCCGGCATGAAGGCTGCGCACCTGCCCTATTCAGGCCACTTCGACTTCGTCAAGACCGATATGTACTGGCCGATCGAACACATGGTGGCTCCCAAGACGCAGGCACTGAGCTGCATGCAATGTCATGCCAGCGATGGCCGCCTGCAAAACATCGATGGCGTGTACATGCCGCATCGTCCGAAAGACCACAACAAGTGGCTCGAACTCATTGGCCTGACCGCCGCTGCGCTGGCATTGGTCGGCTCCCTTCTGCACGGTCTGATCCGTTTCGGTCTGTGGCTGCGCCGCCGTCATTGAAAGGAAACCATCATGTCTGCAAATCGTGTCTATCTGTTCACTCGGTTCGAGCGCTTCTGGCACTGGAGTCAGGCGGCACTCGTCATCACCATGCTGTTCACCGGTTTCGAGATTCACGGCTATCTGGGTGGTTTTGATTTCAAACTCGCCCTGCTTATCCATGAATATGCCGCCTGGCTGCTGATGACGCTATGGACCTTCGCCATCTTCTGGCATTTCACCACTGGTGCCTGGAAACACTACATCCCCGACCTACGCCCGAAAAGCCTGTGGACGGTGACGCGGTATTACCTCTGGGGCATGTTCATCGGCGAAAGCCACCCTTATCACAAAGAGCCGTTCAGAAAACACAACCCGCTGCAGCGGCTGGCCTATCTGTGGCTCAAGCTGATGATCAATCCCCTGATCTGGGTCAGCGGCCTGCTGTTGCTGTTTTTCAGCTACGACTGGATCCGCCTGTCGCCGCTGGGCCTGCAGCTTGACTGGGTGGCACTCACCCACACCGCCGCCGCCTACATGATGCTGCTGTTCTTCATCATGCACATCTATCTGGCCACCACGGCGCATCCGCTCACCGCCTACATCAAGACCATGATCACCGGCTGGGAAGATGAAGAAGAACCCGAATCGGCGCCCGCAGCTGCGGCGCTGGCCGACAAGCATTGAGCAGCGGCACTCGCACTTCATTCAGGGAAACAATATGGGCAACTTCGACCTTCCACGCAATCGCCTTCAAGGGCGCATGCAGAAAACCACCTTGCGCGCGGCATTTGTGAGCATGGGCATGAGCATGGCCTTGTACGCCGCCGCGCCCCAGGCAGCCGAGCCGGCTGCCGCTTCGGCACCACCGGTCAACCTGCAGAGCGCCTCAATCACCGATCTGCCCGGTTCGCCCTCGCGCGTTCACATCGATCCGAGCCTGGGCGTGCACACCATCACCATCCGCGATGGCGCGGTGGTGCTCGATTCGGCCGTTCTGCTCAAGGTGTACGTGTACGCCTACTCCGGCCAGCCATTGAGCTACACCGACATCCTCACTGCGAACACCGAAATGATCGTCCCACCCGCCCCGGTGCAGGCCACGCAGCGGGAGAAACAGCAGATCGACGCGATGATTGCCTTCGCCAAAACCCACCCCAAACTTCTCATCCAGGTGGAGGACATCGCGCTCGACGCGTATGTTGCTGCGAACCACGAATACCCCCTCGACAACCGCCTGTTCATCCATGGCGCGGGGTATTACTTCGACAATTCACCCTACCACTACACCTACGATCATCCCGAGGCGTTCCGCCATCTGCAGTGCACCGACGCCGACACCATGAAGGCCATCAACCAGGCCATCGACAACTACGTCCACTTTCACATGGGCATCGCCTGCACCGTCATGGGCGCCGACGCCAAGACGCATGCCTTGCAATTGCGCGTCGATGAAACGCAGCTCAAGGACGCGCTGGGCAATGTGCTGAT
>JBAUTC010000215.1:0-4631 GCA_049582025.1 Thiomonas sp. | reverse complement strand
TGAGCATGATCGGCAACGATCTGCGCCTGGACAGTGGCGTGGGCACCTGCGGCAAGGAAGGCCAGAGCGTGCCGGTGGGCGTGGGCCAGCCCACCCTGCGCATCGATGGCGTAACCGTGGGCGGCACAGGCTGAACCCGGCAAGTCAATCCCTTCGGCACAGGTAGCCGGGCTGCAGCGATGCGTCCCGGCTGTTTCATTTATTACCTCCGGTGACATCCGTCAAATCAGCTTTACGGTCGATGTTCAAAGTGCGGGGGCTGGATACATTACGTGCCAGCCGAACACCGATTCGGTTCTCTCCACCCAACACTGCCGAAGAAGGGCACCTCCATGAAAACCACCTCCTTGATCGCCGCCACCATGGCCTGCGCCGCACTCGCCTTCCCGGCCATCGCCTCGGCCTCCCTGTTGAAGAGCCACGAACAAAAGGTGCAGTGCGAAAAGCAGGCCAAGGAACAGAGTCTCAAAGGCAAGGACCGCACAGCGTTCATCAAGAATTGCGTGAGCAAGGCCAAGACCGCCGCACCCGCGGCCGCCCCTGCCGCCAAGGAGGAAGCCAAACACGCTGCCGCCTCACCGGGTTCCGGCATGGCGGCAGCAGCCGGGGCCGGGGCGGGCAAGGTGTGGGTGAACACGTCGAGCAAGGTCTACCATTGCGCGGGCGACAAGTATTACGGCAAGACCAAGCACGGTGAGTACATGACCGAGTCGGCCGCCAAGGCCGCCGGCGACCATCCGTCGCATGGAAAGGCCTGCAACTGATCGGTGACCGCTACGCTCATGCAGCGCTAAGCCGCATGGGCTAAGGTGTCGACATACTCACTTTCGGCCACGCGCTTTGTGGTCTTGTGCATCATGTCCACTCCCGCCCTGCCCACCGCGCGCTATCACCCCATCTCCCGGCTGCTGCACTGGTCGGTCGTCGCGCTCATCCTGCTGGAGTATCCCCTGGCCTGGCTGATGTCCGACCACCGTGGTGTTGCCGAAGGCACGCTGGCGGCCTGGCATGTCGGCGTGGGCACCGCGGTGCTGAGTCTCATCGTGCTGCGTCTTCTCTGGCGGATGGTCAAGACCCCGCCCCCCGACCTGCCGATGCCAGCATGGCAGGCGCTCGCGGCGCACGCCACCCATTGGCTGCTCTATGCCGGATTTCTCCTGCTCCCGCTTCTCGGCTGGCTCGCCGCTTCGGCACGGGATTGGCCGGTGCACTGGATCGGACTGGTTCAGCTTCCTGCCCTGCTTCCGGCAAATGCCAGTTGGGGCGAATTGCTGGGGGATGCGCACCAGGCTGTCGCGATCGGTCTGCTCGGTCTGATTGGCCTGCACGTCGCCGCCGCGCTGTACCACGCGGTCATCCTGCGGGACGGCAGTTTGCGGCGAATGTTGTGATGGGTTGAACGGGCCCTAGTCCACCTTCAGACCGGCCAGTTCCGGCTTGGGGTCGGGTGGCTGTGCATCGAGCCGCCTGAGCGCCTCAAGCACCAGGCGCGCGACAATCAGATTGCGCGTCGGCTTGCGATCGGCTGGCACCACATACCAGGGCGCCTGTGCCGTTGAGGTGGCGGCCAGCGCCTCGCTATAGGCCGCCTGATAGGGCACCCAAGACTGGCGCTCCTGCAGATCGGACGGCTCGAACTTCCAGTTTTTCAGCGGATTGTCGATGCGCTCCTGCAATCGCTCACGCTGCTCGTCGAAGCTGAGGTGCAGGAAGCACTTGACGATGGCCGTACCGGATTCGGTGAGCATCTGTTCGAAGTCGGCGATCTGTCGCAGGTAGCGCTTCATCTCGCCATTCTTGATGTCGCCGTGCACCCGGCGGATGACCGGTTCTTCATAGTGGCTGCGGTTAAACACGCCGATGCAGCCCAGCGGCGGCACTTGCGCATGCACCCGCCAGAGATAGTCGTGACGCCGCTCCTGCGGCGTGGGCACGCTGAACGCCGCCACGCGGATGCCCAGAGGATTCACCCCGGTGAACACTGCCTGGGTGGTGCTGTCCTTGCCCGCCGAATCCATGCCTTGCAGCACCACCAGAAGCGCTTGCTCACGCCGGGTGAACATCACCTCTTGAATGTCGCCGATCTGTGCGCGCAGGGTGCCAAGCTCGGCATCGATGGCGTCCTTCGACGGATCATCAGGGAGATCGAGCTGCGTCGGGCGGTGGGCCAGATCGAGCGACTCGCCAGGCTCCACCAGCAGGCGGCGCAGATCGGTCAGTGTGGCCATGGCGCGCTGCTCAACGGCGCACGCCTTTTGCGAGCAGTCCCAGGTTTTTCTTGGCGCGCTCGTCGCCCTGCGACGCCGCCAGGGTCCACCAATGCCGCGCCTTGTCGACGTCTTGCAGCTTTCCGAGCCCGCGGTAATACAGCACGCCCAGGCTGAACTGGGCCTGGGCGTCGCCCAGCTCGGCAGCGCGCTGATACCAGCCGGCCGCTGAGGTGTAGTCCAGATTGCCCCCGCGCCCCAACGCCAGCAAGGTGGCCAGTTCGCGTTGCGCCGCGGGAACGTCCATTTCCGCAGCCTTGCGCAACCAGGCTACCGCCTGCGCATCATCCGGCGTCACCCCCTGCCCGGTGACAAACAGATGCCCGTAGCGATAACACGCCTCACGATGCCCCTGATGCGCGGCGAGAGAAAACATGGACGCGGCCCTGGGCAGATCGACCGGCGCGCCGCGCCCGTTCTGCAGAAAAATGCCCAGATTGCACTGTCCCCCGGGGTCCCCCGCTTCGGCTGCGCGCTGGTACCAGGCAAACGCCTGGACATCGCTGCGCGGCACCCCGCGGCCCTGCTCGTACAGAAATCCCAGACCGTTCATGGAGCGTGCCAGCCCGCGTTCTGAAGCTTGTTGCCACAAGGCCAGCGCCTGCGCATCATCCTGCACGACGCCATGGCCGTGAACGTACAGCCAACCGAGGTTGTACTGCGCCCCCGCAGACCCCTGATCCGCCGCCTTGCGGTACCAGTGCGCCGCGTGTACGAAGTCCTTGCGGTCGTGATAATGCGCACCGAGCCATTCCTGCGCCGCGGCGTCTCCGGCATGGGCCAGCGCTTCGAGCGGATGCTGGGTCTCGCTGAAGTCGAGGTGCTGCGGCGGCTCGGTCTGGGCGTCGAAATCGAGGTGGGGAGGAAGCGTCGAACTCATCTTGAAAATGACCAATGGACTGCTGCGCAGCATACCCTGTCCTTGCCCCCGACGAGAAGCATCGAACGGTATGCTTTGCAATCGAATTCAACTTGATCTGGAGACTCTTCCATGCGCCGCTGGCTTTCTCTTGTGTTGCTTTCCGTCGCCGTGTCGAGCCTGAGCGGCTGCGGTTACAACGCCCTGCAAACTTCGGACGAACAGATCAAGGCAAGCTGGGCCGAAGTGCTTAACCAGTACCAGCGCCGCGCCGATCTGGTGCCCAATCTGGTGAACGTGGTCAAGGGCTACGCCGCACATGAGAAAGACGTGTTCGTCCAGGTGACCGAGGCGCGTGCCCGTGTCGGCCAGATCCAGGCCACTCCAGAGCTCATCAACGACCCGGCCGCCTTCGCCAAATTCCAGCAGGCGCAGCAGCAGATGACCAGCGCCTTGTCGCGGCTGCTCGCGGTGTCCGAGAACTACCCGCAGCTCAAGGCCGACGGCGTGTTCCGCGACCTGCAGGCGCAACTCGAAGGCACCGAGAACCGCATCGCCGTGGCGCGCATGCGCTACATCGAAGCTGTCCAGAACTACAACAATCTGGTGCGGCAGTTCCCCAGCAACCTCACCGCCATGGTGATCGGCATGAAGGTCAAACCCAGCTTCACCGTGGAAAATGAAAAGGCCATTTCTGTGGCACCCAAGGTGGACTTCGGCGGCATGACGCCAGCGCCTGCCGCGTCGAAGTAAGGCCACATGACTCCTTCCCGATCGACCTGGCGGTATCGGCTGGCCCTTTGGCTGGCGGCGCTGCTCTGGTCAGGGTTCGCTGTTGCCGCCCAGACCGCCCTGGCGCCGGTGCCTGCGCTCACCTCCCCGGTCACCGACCTCACCGGCACGCTCACGCCTGATCAAACCGCAACCCTCGATCAGGAACTGCGCGGCTTTGCCGCGCAACATGGCAGCCAGATCGCCATTCTGCTGGTGCCAAGCACCGCGCCCGAGGCCATCGAGCAATACAGCATCCGCGTGGTCGACGCCTGGAAGCTGGGACGCAAGGTGCAGGACGACGGCGTGTTGCTGCTGGTGGCCAAGGACGACCGCACCATGCGCATCGAAGTGGGCTACGGGCTGGAAGGCACGATCCCCGATGCCATCGCCAAACGCATCATCGCCGAGGTCATCACCCCGCAGTTCAAGCAGGGCGACTATTTCGCCGGGCTGCAGGCCGGCGTGCAGCAGATCATCAAATTGATCGACGGCGAACAGTTGCCGCGGCCCAAAACAACCGGCGGCGCTGGTCGGTCGAGCACGCAGGAGCTTGGTTTTCTGGTCCTGATCGGTGCGGTCGTGATCGGCTCCATGCTGCGCACGGTGCTCGGGCGTTCGGTCGGCGCCGGCTTGAGCGGGCTGGTCGCAGCAGGCGTGGCGTGGTGGATTGTCGGTTCTTTCTTTCTCGCGCTGGCGCTCGGTGCCCTTGCGTTCATCGCCGTGTTCAGCGG
>JBAUTC010000214.1:0-3380 GCA_049582025.1 Thiomonas sp. | reverse complement strand
TGCGCCAGATGCGCCTTTGCCTCTGCGGAGATGGCATAGCGCGCCTGGCCAGGAACAACCACACCCAGCGAAATTGGCGCGCCCTGCGTGGGCAGCAGCCAAAGCTGATAACTCTTGCCACTGGGCGGCGACATGGCACCTACTGCGGTCAGAGTGAGTGCGCCGTTCTGTACCGTCACCACCGCAGACTGCCCACTTTCCCCGTGGAGCAACGCGGCCATCTGCACTGGCCCTGTGGAGCCGCCCGTCTGGCCCGGACCCTGGACGAAAAGGATCACGGACAACGCAACAGCCACCACTGCCACACCGCCAAGCAGCAGCGAAAGCCGCCGCCATGCCCGCACGCCCCAGGTCCTTTCGGAAAATGCGTTCTGGGCCGCAGGCTGCTGCGCACTGCGCGACGCATCGATGCGCGCTGCGATGCCTTGCCAGACCGCATCGGAAGGCCGTCCGTGCTCCTTGCTGGACAACAGACCGGCATCGAGTTGCACACGCCAGCGCAGCACCGCGCTGGCGAACACAGGGCTCTGCTCCAGCAGCAGCTGCGCGCGGCGCTGCGCAGCAGGGCTCAGCCCGCCGGTGAGCCAGTCTGCCGCAAGACGATCGAGCACCGCAGGGTTGTTGTAGCGTCGCGGCAGGTTCATCGCCGTTCCTCCCCCAGACAATCGCGCAACAGCAGTACCGCGCGGCGGATGAGTGTTTTCACCGTGCCCAGCGGCATGGCGCGTTCACGCGCCACTTCGGTGTGTGACTGACCCATGATGTAGGCGGCGGCAAGCAGGTCGCGCTGACGGGCTTGCAGCTGGCCGAAACAATCCTCCAGTTTCCGCCCCTGGAGCCCGGCCTCGAGGAGTGCTTCCGGGGTGCGGTGATCGGCGATCTCCGGCGGATCATCATCGTCACCGCTCCGCATGGGCACCAGATAGCGCGATTCACGCTGCATGGCGCGCAGGCGGTCGAGGCAGGTGTTCCGGACCAGAGCCGACAACCAGACCTCGGGACTGCCCAGATGCGGCCGGTAGCTCGCAGCCTGGTGCCAGATCTTCACGTAGGCATCCTGCATGGCCTCTTCCGCCACTGCCGTATCGCGCAGCAGGCGCAGGCAGATCGCCCACGCCCGGCTGCGCGTGGCCGCATACAGCTGGCTGAACGCATCGCGATCAGCCAGGGCGGTATAGGCAAGCAGGGACTGCAAGTCAGGCATGTGCGGCGGAGGGTTTGAATCCATCTCCCGCCGCGCAGCCGCTTGGTGGCCTGCAAAAAGGCGGGTGGACTCGCGGCGGATGTTACCGACATCTGGCCGCGTCCGCTGAAACCCAGGATGCCGACAATCAGGCGATGAACGCGGCCGGAACCGGGTCTTTGCCCAGCACGTCGAGCAAAATCGCCCAGTGCATGGTTTCGTCACCCATGATGCTGGCCGCAGCTTTGGCCAGATCTTTATTATGAAACTGCGGCACCGCGCCCAGATAGGCGCTGGCCGCCCCCTTTTCCAATCCGGCGGCAAACTCCAGCACATCGGCCTGCGATTTGAGTGTGGCGGTGGGGAAGCCGTAATCCGCCGGCTTCTTGGCCATCACGGGAGTGCCGCCAAGTTTGCTGATGGTGGATGAGAGCACCTCAGCATGCGCTTTGTGCTGCCCCTGGAACTTGACGGCCACGGCAAGCACCGGTTTTTCCAACAACCCGGACTCCGCACCCACCTGATAGGCCGCGATGGCCTGATATTCCAGTCCCAGTGCAGTGTTGAGAATGGCGACGTCGTCCGAGGTGGATGACGACATCGTCCCCGCCCAGCTGGTTGCCGGAGCCAGGACGCTGGATGCGGCCAGCCCGGCAGCGAACAGGCCGCCCACGCGGAAGAACTGGCGGCGGCCCGCGCCTTGCGCGTCTGCCCCCTGGGTGATCGAAGCTGCGACGTGTGCTGCGTCTTGTATGCGTTGCATGGTGAAACCTCCTGAATGGATTAACTGGGAAACAGCGCGCCCCATGCGGCTGTTGCAGGAATTACGCAGCGCATGTGCAAACGGATTCACCGGTCTGCATGCAGTCACCCCAGATCAAAGGATTGGAACTTCGGACTACGCGATTCCAGAGTGTTGCGTGTTGTCATACGTGCAAGAGCCCCGCTCGCACAGGCCAATCCATCGTCAGGGCCGGTACCCGCCGAAGCCAACGGGGAAATCGGTGCGCCCGACCGCGTGGCGCCGGAAAGGTCTGGTGAGGTAATGTCCCAAGAAGTGGTGTAAGTCTTTGAGAGCAAGGCAAGGCGCGGAGGGCGTAGCCCGAAGCGGCTTGCCTTGGTTCGGTCGTCCCTGGTGTTGGGGGTGGCCATCGTGAAGTCCGGATAAGGTTGAGGTGCAACCCACCAATCCATATCTGAAGGAAACCACGATGACCAACGCAACTATCGCACTGAACGCGCTCGCTGAGAAGGGAGCCGACATCGACGTGCTGCGCCAGATGGTGCAATTCATGGCCCAGCGCCTCATGGAGATCGACGTCGAGGGGCGTTGCGGCGCCGGCTATGACGAGAAGTCGGCCGAGAGGATCAACAGCCGCAACGGCTACCGCGAACGCACCTGGGACACGCGAGCTGGCAGCGTCGAGCTCAAGATCCCCAAGCTGCGCCAAGGCAGCTATTTTCCCGAGTTCCTGGAGCCGCGTCGCACGGCCGAGAAGGCGCTCACCGCCGTGATCCAGGAGGCCTACGTGCAAGGCATCTCGACGCGGTCGGTCGACGACCTGGTCAAGTCGCTGGGCATGAGCGGCGTCTCCAAGAGCCAGGTCTCGCGCCTGTGCGGCGAACTCGATGAGCAGGTCGGCGCCTTCCTGAATCGTCAGATCGAGGGCGACTGGCCGTATCTCTGGATCGATGCCACCTACGTCAAGACGCGGGAGGCCGGCCGCATCGTCAGCGTGGCCGTCATAATCGCTGTGGGCGTCAACACCGAGGGCCAGCGCGAGGTGTTGGGCATGAAGGTCGGCGCCTCGGAGGCCGAGCCGTTCTGGACCGAGTTCCTACGCAGCCTCAACCGCCGCGGCCTGCGCGGGGTCAAGCTGGTCATCAGCGACAGCCACGAAGGCATCAAGGCTGCCGTCGCCAAGGTGCTCAAGGCCACCTGGCAGCGCTGCCGCGTGCACTTCATGCGCAACGCCCTGGCCCATGCTGGCAAGACGCAGCGCCGCATGGTGTCGGCTGCGATCGGCACCGTGTTCGTGCAGGACAGTGCCGACGCCGCTCGTGACCAGTGGCGAACGGTGGCCGATCAACTGCGCGGCAAGTTCCCCAAGCTCGGCGCGCTGATGGACCAGGCCGAGAACGACGTGCTCGCCTTTATGACCTTCCCGCGGGCGCACTGGACGCAGATCTACAGCAC
>JBAUTC010000213.1:0-2253 GCA_049582025.1 Thiomonas sp. | reverse complement strand
CTGTCCATCCGCATCCATTTCCTGGTGTGCAAGGCCTGCCCCAACTTCGCGCAAGAAGTGCAGACCATGCGCCGCGCCATGGACAGCTGGAAACACTATCGAGACAGCGAGGAATAAGCGCGCCGTGCCTGTCTCTCCCCTTCTGGAAGAGATCTGGACGCGATTTGGACAGGCGTGTGCGCGCCTTGGGAGCAAGCACGCGCTGAGGCAGGCTCCGGCTCAGGCCATGGAGCCGCAGAACAGCGTGTCAGGACGCCGACGGGGCAGCTGTGCCCGGATCGCCGCCTCCGGCGTCAGATGACGTCTGGTCGGTTTGCTGCGCATCAGGCGCATCCGTCTCGGGCTTGCTGCCCTTGCGCTGCAGCTTTTCTTGCTTCTTGCGAGCTTTTGCGAGCTCTTTCTGGCGTTTTTCGTAGGAGTAATTCGGCTTGGCCAATGGGGGTTCCTGGTCGGTAATGAGATGAACGGCACGGCGCCCGACAAACCTGCAGCGCGACAGCCACGTGCCCACATGCTATCGAAGGATAGCGATCGCGCCACTCAATCGGTCTGGTCGAGCCGGTGCTGCGTCGCCAGCGCCATGATGCGTTCGACTTCAGCGTCGCGAATGCCGATGTCCCGCAAGGCCTGCGCCGTGCGGGACACATATTCGAGGGTGCTGCCAAAACGGCCCCGGCAGCGACGCAAAATATCCACCAGCCGCAGGTCGTCGAGCGCACCGGTGTAACTCGGGCTGCTGGGCGGAAGGGTGAAGGCGAGCGCCCGAACGACGCCCTGCGGAGTGCGGCATGGAATCCAGCGCGGCTCATACACGGCGCGGGGCATTTCACGCTTCCAGAGTTGGCGCAGTTCGCGCTCTGCACGGGCTTGCGGCACGCGCAACGCAATCCCGCTGCAAGACCCGCCAGACATCAGCGCGAACACCAGACCGGGCGCATCCTCGGTGCCGCGATTGATGCGCGACCACATGCGCAACGTCCGACGCCAGCCCCACACCCGCGCGGCAAGCACTTCCTCGTGGGCCACTTCAGGGTTCCAGATCAGCGAACCATAGCCGAACACCCAGAGATCACCGTCTGGCCGGCTGCCCAAGGCGGCTTCGAGCATGTCCTGCGGGTCACGCTCCGGAAACTGGGGCAGACCGTGATCGTCATCGGCTTCGCGCATCATGCGTTCATTGTCCGAAAAACTCGCCAGGATTCAATAACACCCATCAACAACTGCCAGTACGCGAATGGCGCGCAGCTTGATTCGCGTCATATACGGATCATGTTTTCCTCATCGCGACAGCTCTGTCGAACCCATGAGGAAACGGCCGATCTCGCGCACGGCTTGGCGGCATCCGCGCCCAGTGGCCCGCCAAGGGCCGCACTTCAGCATCCGCCCACATGGGAGAACCGCGAAGGCCGCGTCACGGTTCATCGTGGCAGATCGGTCGAGCCCATGAGAAAACGGTCAATCTCGCGCGCGGCCTGCCGGCCTTCGCGGATCGCCCACACCACCAGACTCTGCCCGCGTCGCATATCGCCAGCTGCATAAACCTTGGGCACATTGGTGGCATAACCGGTCGCGTCTTCGGTCCCGGCCTTGGCATTGCCGCGTGCGTCCTTGTCAATGCCGAAGGCTTCGAGCACGCTGCCCACGGGATGCACGAAGCCCATCGCCAGCAACACCAGATCGGCCGGCAGGGTGAACTCGCTGCCGGGTACCTCCTGCATGCGGCCATCTTTCCATTCGACGCGGCAGGCCTTGAGTTGCTTGACCTTGTTCTTGTCCTTGCCGGTGCCGGGGATGAATTCCTTGGTGGCCACTGCCCAGTCGCGCGCGCAACCTTCTTCGTGACTGCTGGAGGTGCGCAGCTTGATCGGCCAATAGGGCCAGACCAGCGGCTTGTTCTCGACTTCCGGCGGCTGCGGCATGACCTCGAACTGCGTCACGCCGGCGGCGCCGTGGCGATTGCTGGTGCCCACGCAGTCGGAGCCGGTGTCGCCGCCACCAATCACCACAACATGCTTGCCCGTGGCCATGATCTGGTTTTTCAGCTTGTCACCGGCGTTGACCTTGTTCTGCAGCGGCAGGAATTCCATGGCGAAATGAATGCCGTCAAGTTCGCGGCCAGGCACCGGCAGATCGCGGGGGACTTCAGCACCACCTGTCAGCAGCACCGCGTCGAATTCGTCCTGGAGTTGCGCGGGACTGATGACGTCCTTGGCCCAGTTGGTCACGGTCGCGCCGGGCCCGTCTTTCGGCAGT
>JBAUTC010000212.1:0-9008 GCA_049582025.1 Thiomonas sp. | reverse complement strand
GGCAAGATCCGTTGTTCCGCCGCCTCCGCACGCCGTAAGAACAACCGAAACCAGGACCGCGACGGCTCCTGTTTTCAAAAATGATGCATTCATGACAACTCCCTGACTTAGGTGCGCTCCCAGCGTGCGTATCGAGCGCACGCTGGTGATAGACCGTGAAAAATTGGGCATTTCCGAAGTTTTGCACCTGGAATGCTCCGCAATACAACGACAAAAACCATTCATTTTGTTACATACGCCTGACAACTTTGGTGTTGTCTGTGAGCTCTCACACGTTCTGTGAGTCGGCCAAGAACATCGCCAGCACATGAATCTGCACCAAAACTGCCTATTCAACTGTGCGGATTGTCGAATTTTCCCGCTTTAAAGGCGATCAGCACTCTCCGAGTCGTGACTCGGAATTTGCTGGTTTTGTTGTCGGAATTTTCTGATAGCCTTGGGTTGCGATCAAAAGTGACGCTGAATTCACTGGCCCGCCTGCCGATGGCCCTTTAGATGCACAGACCTTGCGTTTTTCTCTTGGACCTTGTCCTTGCAAATGGACGCCATGCTGACTTCTGACCGTTCTCATCGTTTGTCCGCAACGCCGCCGGCATCAGGCGGCCCGTCCGTCGATCTGCGCGAGTTGGTCGATCAGCTCCCCGGCTTCGTGTTCCGGCTACGCCATGGGGGAGCGCAACTGCAGTTTGAATTTGCCAGCGCCAGTTGCCATTCGGTCTGCGGCGTGAGTGCCAGCGACTTACTGACCTCTGCGCAGATCTTCGTGTCCATGATAGAGACGCAGGATTGCGCTTCTTTTCACGCCAGCCTGCAGGCCAGTGCGGCGTCCGGGTTCTGGAATTGGGAAGGGCGCCTGCAAACGCCGCATGGCACGAAATGGGTGAACGTGCGCGCCAAGACGCGCCCTTTCGATGCGCTGTCGGCTGAATCGACAGGGGTGATGCTCAACGTCACCCAAACCCATTTGCGGGAGTCTCAATTGCGCAATCTGTCCACCGATCTGCGACAGATTGCGTCCCATCTCGAATCCGTGCGCGAGGCGGAGCGGGCCCGCATGGCGCGCGACCTGCATGACGATCTTGGCCAGGTGCTCACTGCTCTGCAAATGGACATGGCCTTGCTGCGCAAGCAATCCGGAGCGATTCAAGCGCCTGAGTTGTTTGACAATGTCGACAAACTCATTCGTGCCGCCGCCGACGCGGGTCGGCGGGTCGCCGCAGAGCTGCGGCCCAGCGTCCTCGACCTGGGACTCAAGGCGGCCTTGCGCTGGATGGCCGAGCAGTACGCCAAACGCTACCGCATCCGCGTTCACACCGAACTCAGCTACAAAAACGAGGTCGGTGAGCTGATCGCTACCGAGCTGTTTCGCATCGCACAGGAAGGGCTGACGAATGTGGTGCGCCATGCGCGGGCGCGTCAGGCCTGGGTGCGTTGCATTGATGCGGATGAAAACATGGTTTGCATCTCGGTCGAGGATGACGGAATCGGCTACACCCTGCAGGACCTGCCCAACAGGCGTCCTTCACTGGGATTGCGCGGGATGCGCGAGCGGGCGGCGGTCTTCGGCGGCAGCTTCCAGCTCGACCAGTCGACGCGCGGCGGCACACGGGTGCAGGTGTGTATGCCAATTGCGCAAGAACACGCGGGGCTGCCTCAAGCGCTCTTGAACCCCGAGAGGGAGGGGACGGACGCTGTCCATCCCTGGGGGCGCTCGAAAGGGGCCGACCATGGATGAGTTACGCGTGCTCATCATCGACGACCACGCCCTCCTGGGCGAGAGTCTCGCGCGGTTTCTTGGGTCCAACGGCATGCAGGCCATCTGGTGCGGCGACATCGTCCGGGCCATGCAATCGATCCGCGAGCAGTCTTGGAGCGTGGTGCTTCTCGACCTGTCGATGCCCGAGGGCAGCGGACTCGATCTCCTCAAACGCATCAAGCTCATGCATCCCGAACTGCCGGTGCTCATTCTCAGCATGCACCCCGAGCAGCAATTCGCACTGCGTGCCCTGCGCGGCGGCGCAGCGGGTTACCTCACCAAGGGCTGCAGCCCGGACGTACTGGTCGAGGCCATTCACAAGGTCGTGCATGGCGGACGCTATCTCACCCCCGGCGTGGCGGAACAACTTGCCAACTATATGAACGAGGGTCAGGCGGCAGAAGAGCCGCACGCCCGTCTCTCGGACAGGGAGATGCAGGTGTTCATGCGGCTGGTGGAAGGAAAATCGGTGAATCAGGTGGCTGAAGAGCTGCACATCAGCTGCAAGACAGTGAGCACGCACAAGACCCGGCTGATGCATAAGCTCGCCCTCGAAAACGACGCCGATCTGGTGCGCTACGCCATGCATCAGGGTATCGTGAGCTGAGTCCTGGATTGCCTTCCCCGGACAAGACAGTCCGCGGTTTTTATACTGCCCGTGATGCACACCCCTTACTCGCCTGACCGCGCCGTTCACCTCGCACGCGACACCCTCGACATCGAAGCCCGCGCCCTCCTCGCGCTGCGTGAGCGGCTGGCGTCCCATCCTCTGTCGGACGCGTTCGCACAAGCCGTGCGGTGCATCCTGCTCAGCACGGGTCGTGTGGTGGTGTCGGGCATGGGAAAGTCCGGCCATGTGGGACGGAAGATCGCCGCCACACTCGCCTCCACCGGCACGCCGGCCTACTTCGTACACCCAGCCGAGGCGAGCCATGGCGACCTTGGCATGGTGACCAAGGACGATGTGTTCCTCGCCCTGTCCAATTCAGGCGAGACGGAAGAGCTCACCCGCATCGTCCCGCAGGTCAAGCGTCTGGGCGCCACGCTCATCAGCATGACCGGCCGCACCGATTCCACCCTCGCGCGGCATGCCGACATCCTGCTCGACTGCGCCGTTGAGCAGGAGGCCTGCCCGCTCAACCTGGCGCCGACAGCCAGCACCACGGCGCAGCTCGCCCTGGGCGACGCGCTGGCGGTTGCGCTGCTCGATGCCCGCGGCTTCGGCCCGGAAGATTTCGCCCGCACCCACCCTGGCGGCAGCCTGGGACGCAAACTCCTCACCCATGTGCGCGACGTGATGCGCAGCGGCGATGCTGTGCCCAGCGTGCCAGGTAATGCGCCGTTCACCGCCGCGCTGATGGAAATCACCCGCAAGGGCCTGGGTATGACCGCCGTGGTCGATATCCAGGGCGCTCTGCTGGGCATCATCACTGACGGCGACCTGCGCCGCCTGATCGAAAAAGGCGCCAACCTCAACACCTTGCAGGCGCAGCAGGCCATGCACCCACAGCCGCGCACCATCGGCCCTGATGCGCTGGCTGTCGAAGCGGTGCAACTCATGGAGCAATACAGGATCAATCAATTGCTGGTGGCCGATCCGCAGGGCAAGCCCGTAGGCGCACTCAATATGCACGATCTGTTTGCGGCCAAAGTCATCTGAGCCTTCCCAACCCGAACCCGCCATGGATGCCACGCCCCACCTTGCCTTCGATCCTGAACTCGTTCTGGCCGCACTCGACGTACGGCTGTTACTGCTAGATGTCGATGGCGTACTCACTCCCGGCGACATGCTCTACGGCGCGCAGGGCGAAGAACTCAAACGCTTCTCCACCCTCGATGGCCATGGTCTCAAGCTGTTGATGAGTGCCGGCATCGAGCCCGTCATCATTTCCGGCCGGGACAGTCCCGCACTGCGCGCCCGCATCACCGAGCTCGGGCTGCAGCACAGCATTCTGGGAAGCGGCGCCAAACTGCCCGCGGCCCAAGCCCTGCTTGACCGCTTGCAGCTGACCTGGGACCAGGTCGCCATCGTCGGCGACGACTGGCCCGATCTCGCCCTGATCGTGCGCGCGGCATTCAGCGCGGCACCGCCGCTAAGCCATCCCGAGGTGCTCGCCCGCGTGCGCCATGTCACTCGCGCTCCTGCCGGGCTTGGCGCAGTGCGCGAGGTCTGCGACCTGCTGCTCACCGCGCGCGGCGTCTATGCCAGGTTGTTGCAGGACGCGCTTGATGGCGCGCCGCACGCCCAGCAACGCCCGGCTGCCAATGTCATCGTCGGCACCCTGGCAGAGCCGGGCGCTGTGCTGCCGAGCGCCCGGTGAAGGACGACATATCGTGCGCCTGAATTTGCGTCAGTTCTGGCTCCGGCTGAGCGCCTGGTCGCCGGTTTTTCTGCTCGCCGTCGCCGCGGCGTTCAGCTGGTGGGTGGCGCAAGTGGTCATGCAGGCAGAGCAGAGTCCCAAGCTCGGCCCAGCGCATTTCACCCAGCCCGACTACATCCTCCGCGACTTTTCCGCCGCGACCTACAACGCGCAAGGCCAGCTCAGCGCCGTGCTGCACGGCACGCAGATGGTGCATCTGCCCGCTGCAGACACCTTCGACATCACTGCGCCGCAACTCCGTGCGGTGAACCCGCAAGGTCTCGTAACCACGGCGAACGCGGAACGCGGCGTTTCCAACAAGGACGGCAGCAATGTGCAGCTTCTGGGCAATGCCGTGGTCAAGCGCAGCGGCACGCCCAATCAAGCGCCCATCGTCGTGCGCAGCGACTTTCTCAACATCTTCCCCAACCAGCAGATCGTGCAATCCAACCGTCCGACCGTGGTACAGCAGGGTCAGACGCAGTTTTCCGGCAACACGCTGAACTTCAACGGCATTGACGGCACTTCGTCCATGCAGGGCCGGGTAAAAGCCTTCATCGTTCCGGCCGGCGCCGCGTCGGCGGCCAAGCCATGAGCGGCTCATCCGATTCGCCTATCGTCCTGCTCACCGGCGCATCGAGCGGTCTCGGCGCAGCACTGGCTGCGGCCTATGCCGCGCGCGGCTGGCGGCTGGTGCTGATCGCTCGCCGCGCCGAGTTGCTCGAACAGGTCGCACGCGACTGTGGACTCGCCCCCGACGACCACGTCCGGCTGCGGCTGATCGCCGCCGATGTGCGCGACACCGACCGCCTGCGCACCGAGGCCGACGCCCTGCTGCGCGAATGGGGCTGCCCGCAGGTGGTCATCGCCAACGCGGGCATCAGCCACGGCGTGGATCTGTCGCAACAGGACGATCTCGATGTGGCCGTCAACATCATGGACGTCAACTGGGCAGCCGCCCTCGCCACCCTTGCACCCTTTATCGCGCCGATGCGGGCGCGCGCCAGCGGTGCCCTGGTGGGAATTGCCAGCGTGGCCGGCGTGCGCGGCCTACCCTGCCATGCTGCGTATTGCGCCAGCAAGGGTGCGCTGATCCGCTCGCTGGAGAGCCTGCGGGTGGAACTGCGGCCCAGCGGCGTCAAAGTGGTGACCATCAGTCCCGGCTATGTCGATACGGCCATGACCGCGGGCAACCGCTTTCGCATGCCCTTTCTCATCACCCCCGAGGTGTTCGCCCGCCGCGCCCTGCGGGCCATCGAGGCGGGCCGCGCCTATGCCACCATCCCCTGGCAGATGGGACTGCTCGGCAAATTTTTGCATGTGGTGCCACGCTTCGTGTTTGACCACTATGCCGGCCGCTATGGCCGCAAGGCACGGAAGGACGACTGCGAACCCTGCCAGGCCATGACGCGGCGCAACCGCATCCGGCGCGTCGGCAAATAAAAACCGCCGCACTGTGGCGGCGGAATTGGCGATCGGGCTGCTTGCACGACAACAGCGGGTATGCTGCCGCGCCGCCGGAGGTTGATCTCCGATTTCAGCCGCGCGCCTTGAGCAATGCGGCTTCCAGGATATCCAGCGCCTCGTCGAACAGCGCCTGCGGGATGGTCAGCGGAAACAGGAAGCGCAGCACATTGCCGTACACGCCGCAGCTCAGCAGAATGAGCCCTTGCTCCAGTGCAGCAGCCTGCACGCGCTTGGTCATTTCGGCATCCGGCGCGCCGGTCTTCGGATCGCAAAACTCCACCGCGACCATCGCCCCAAGGCCGCGCACATCGCTGATCTGCGGCACTTGCGCGCGCAGGCCGTCAAGCCGGGCCTTGATCTGGTCGCCCAGTTTCTGGCCGCGGGCCGGGAGTTGCTCGTCCTGCATGACGTCGATCACCGCGTGCGCAGCGGCCACCGCCATCGGATTGCCTGCGTAGGTACCGCCCAGGCCACCGGGCGCCGGAGCGTCCATGATCTCGGCCCGGCCGGTCACCGCCGACAGCGGCATGCCCGAGGCCAGCGACTTGGCGATGGTCATCAGGTCGGGCAGCACGCCGGTCTGCTCGAGAAAGTGCTCCATGGCGAACAGCTTGCCGGTGCGGCCAAAGCCGCTTTGCACCTCGTCGGCGATGAGCACGATGCCATGCTGATCGCAGAGGTCACGCAGCCATTTGACGGCCTCCGCCTGAATCACGTTGAAGCCGCCCTCGCCCTGCACCGGCTCGAAGATGATGGCGGCCACGCGCGAAGGCTCGATGTCGGCCTTGAACAGCAGCTCCACGGCCTTCTTGGTCTCGTCCAGACTGGCGCCATGACCCGGGAAGGGTGCGTGATAGATCTCGGGCGGGAAGGGGCCGAACCCCGCCTTGTACGGCTGCACCTTGCCCGTCAGCGAGACCGCGAAAAGGCTGCGGCCGTGGAAGGCACCACCAAAAGCAATCACCCCCGGACGCCTGGTGTGGGCGCGGGCGATCTTGATAGCGTTTTCCACGGCCTCGGCGCCGGTGGAAAACAGCGCGGTTTTTTTTGCGTGACTGCCGGGCGTGAGGGCATTGAGCTTTTCGGCAAGGCTCACATAGCTTTCATACGGCACGACCTGATAGCAAGTGTGGGTAAAGTGGTTGAGCTGCTCCTGCAGCGCAGCAACGATCTTGGGGTGGCGGTGGCCGACGTTGAGCACGGCGATGCCACCGGCGAAGTCGATATAGCGGCGGCCTTCGACATCCCACAACTCGGAGCCTTCGGCGCGGTCGGCATAAAACCCCGCCATCACGCCCACGCCGCGTGGCGTGGCCGCAGCGCGGCGGGCCTGGAGTTGTTCATTCAGTGAGTGGTTCATGATGGTTCCTTCGTAAATCGGTAGAGGATCAGGCCGGTTCGATCCGCATCCAGGTGGTTTTGAGTTCGGTGTATTTGTCGAAAGCATGCAGCGATTTGTCGCGGCCATTTCCCGACTGTTTCACGCCGCCAAATGGCACTGTGATGTCGTCTTCGTCGTACTGGTTCACATGCACCGTCCCGGCCTGCAGCGCGCGTGACACGCGCACCGCGCGGTCGAGGTTGTTCGACCACACGCCGGCATGCAGGCCGTAGGCACTGTCGTTGGCGATGGCGATGGCCTCGGCTTCGGTCTTGAAGCGGATCACCGCCAGCACCGGGCCGAAGATCTCTTCCTGTGCGATCTTCATGCTGTTTCGCACCCCGTCGAATACGGTGGGCGCGACATATTGCCCGCCGGTCTCCTGCAGCGCGCGGCAGCCGCCCGCGACGCAGGTGGCGCCTTCGTCCATCCCGGCCTGGATGTAGCCCATCACCGTTTGCGTCTGGGTTTCATCCACCAGCGCGCCCAGCACCGTGCTGGCGTCGAGCGGATCGCCCGGGTGGTATTGCGGCGTGAGTGCAGCGAGCTTTTCCACGAAGGCGTCGGCAATCTCTTCCTGCACCAGCAGGCGCGAAGGTGCGTTGCAGCTTTCGCCCTGGTTGTAGAACATGCTGCCGATGGCAGTGGCCGCCGCGCGGTCGATGTCGTCGAAGTCGGCGAACACGATGTTGGCGGACTTTCCGCCCAGCTCGTTGTACACCCGCTTCAAGTTGCTGCGGCTGGAGTAATCGAGCATGCGCCGACCGGTGCGGGTGGAGCCGGTGAAGCCGATGGCGTCCACGTCCATGTGCAAGGCCAGCGCCTCGCCGGCTTCGTGACCATAACCTGGCACCACGTTGAACACGCCTTCCGGCAGGCCCGCCTCCAGCGCCAATTCGGCCAGACGCATGGCGGTCAGGGGGGATTTTTCGGAGGGCTTGAGCACCACGCTATTGCCTGCGGCCAGTGCGGGGCCCAGCTTCCACGAGGCCATCATCATGGGGTAGTTCCAGGGCACGATGGCGCCGACCACGCCAATGGCTTGACGCGTGATCAGCGCCAGCGCGTTGTCGCCGGTGGGCGCGATCTCGTCGTAGATCTTGTCCACCGCTTCGCCGAACCATTGGAGGCAGCGCGCGGCCGCAGGCACGTCGGTGGACAGGCTGCTCTTGATCGGCTTGCCCATGTCGAGGGTTTCGAGCAAGGCAAGTTCGTCGCGCGCGGCCCTGAGTTGTTCGGCGAAAGCCACCATCACCTTTTTGCGCGCGGCCGGCGGCTGGCCGGCCCAGCGGCGGTCTGCAAAGGCGGCGCGTGCCGAGGCCACTGCGCGATCGACATCCGCCGCTTTGCCACGGGCGACGCGGGCAATGACCTTGCCATCGACCGGGGAGATGCAGTCGAACAGCGAGCCATCGGCGGCAGCCCAGCGGCGGCCATCGATGACCATGCGGCCATCAATCCCGCGCTTGAGCAGGTCGTCGGCGCGTTGATGCCAGATGCGGTTGAAGTTCGGTTCGGACATGCGAATCTCCTGTGGGTGTAACGGTTTAATTGTCTTGGAGCGCCATGATGGCGTAATGCTTGCGCACCCGGGTGTGGTTTTCCCAGATGCCGGTGAATCCGCCGGGCACGACAAAGGCGTCCCCGGCGCGAAATTCCTGGGCTGTGCCATCGTCGCCGGTGAGGGTCATGCGGCCTTCGAGGAGCACGCAGAACTCTTCTTCATGCGGGTCATAGCGCACCCGCCAGGCGCCGGGATCGCCTTGCCAGATTCCAGCAGTAAATTGGCCTGTGGGGTCGGTGTAGTGGTTCCAGGCGAGTTGCTGCGGGTCGCCGCGCAGCACCCGATCGGGCGCCGGGGCGAAGGCTTCGGGCTGCACCCCGGTCGTTGTGAAGGCGATGGGGTGGGGCATGATGTGATTGTGGGAGAAGCGAAAAAGGCGGCAGGCTGGACGCCCGCCGCCGCAGGACAGATTAGAAACTCACAACCACCGAAGCGGCAAGGAGATTGTTGTCCTTCTTGTAGGTGCCATCGGACACGTTG
>JBAUTC010000211.1:0-2350 GCA_049582025.1 Thiomonas sp. | reverse complement strand
GGCCGCGCAATTGCTGCAAGCAGGTCTGGGCGAAACAGCGGATCACCGCATCGCCCCCCTGGTGGCCGATGCGATCATTGACCAGCTTGAAGCGGTCGATATCCAGCGCCAGCACCGCAAACGGGCTTCCTTCGCGCTGCGCCTTGCGCAACTCCAGTGCAGCTCGCGCCAGGAAATAGCGGCGGTTCGGAATTCCGGTGAGCACATCGGTGTAGGCGAGATTGCGTAACTCGGTCTCGCGCTTCTTCGCCTGGGTGATGTCCTTGAAGGCGAAGATCAGCGCTTCATCGTTTCGAAAACGTCCACGGGTGACCGACAACAACAGCCAGACCTCCGTTCCGTCGAAACATCGGAATTTCGCCTCCAGACCCCGGACCTTTCCGCCCTCGTTTTGCAGCCGGTGCAAAAGTTGCTCGCGCGCCGCCGGGTCCACCCAGCCCGAACGCATCGGCGTTCCGGCGTATTCGGTGTAAGTGCCACGGAGCACGTCATCAGCTGCCTTGTTGGAGAAGAGCAACGCGGCATCTCCGCTGCGGCTGATGACCAGGGGAACGGGCAATTCTTCCGCGAGAAAACGAAAGCGCTGCTCATCTTCGCTGAGTTGCTGTTGCAACTGCTTGATCGCGGTGATGTCCTGCATGCTGGTCACCACGCCGACGATCTGGCGGCTGACCGCATCGCGCACCAGGGCTTTGTTCAGAATCCAGACAGCCGGATCATGATCGACATGCAGAAGGGGCGCTTCACGCGTCACCTGCAGGCTGCCGGACAGCAGCTCGCCGTCCATCTCCTCCCAGATGCGCCCCAGCGTGGGGCCGAGAATCTGCGGCCCGGTTCGCCCATGGATCTCGGGACCTCCCAGCCCGACAAGCAGGTTGAACGCCGTATTCACCCTGGTGAAGCGCCCTTGCGGGTCACTGAACGCCACCGGATTGGGCAGGGCATTGAGTAATGACTCTTGAAAGCGCAGTTGCGCCTGCGTCGTCGCCTGGCTGATCTGCAGGGCGGCGGTACGGCGATTGACCTTTTTCTCCAGCGTGGCGTTGACGTCGCGTACCTGTTTGAGCGCCAGTGCGCGCTCATTGGCCAGCAGGCCGGCAAGCAGGATCGCGCTGAACACCGCCAGCAGAATGATCTGCATGGCCATGAACCGGTCGCCCCCCACCATGCTGTACATCGGCCCATGCTGCAGGACTGTGGCCGCCACGATCAGAATGCTGACCGCCGCCGTCAACGCTGAAGACAGCACAAGCGGCAATCGCATCGCCATCCAAAGCAGAGGCAACATGACCAGACTGGCCAGTCCAATGGGAAGGGCGCTTTGAGCGACCGGCATGAGGTAGACCAGCAAGGTGCCGCCCAGCGCGAGCGCCGGCGCCAACACCATTTCCCAACCCAGCGCCGCCCGCAGTGACTCCACCTTTTGCCTGCGCAGCAACTCCGCGACCGGCGTCAATATCACGATACTGGTCATGTCGGTGATCCACCACTGAACCCCAAGGTCAGCCGATACCGGCGTCTGGCCAAAGCCGTAAAGTGCAGCGGCGGTTACGCCAACCGCCGCTGACACACCGGCAGCCACAATGCCCATGGCCCCGATGAACCAGACGGCATCGGCCGTCACCTGAAAACCCTGCCAACGCACCGAGCGCCGCCGCAACACCCACAAACCGAGCAAGGGTCCCAGCGCATCCCCAAGGGCGATCAGACTGCCGGCCTGCGGCCCCCAGCTCAACAAAACACGATTGCTCAGCCAAGACGCCAGAAGGATCGCCGGGAGCATCGAAGAACCCCGCGCCATCAGGGCAAACGCAGCGACCGCGGCAGAAGGCCACAGGATCAATTCGCTTGAGCACACGCCGAGCGTCGCCCATGCCAACAAGACATAGGACGTAGCAATTCCCACTGACCAGAGCAGCCAGCGGAGAAATGGGCGTGTTGGAAAAACGGGCATTGCAGTGTCAGAACGGAATCAGACGGTCTTCAAATCAAGGTGGAAACATGCGGACTCATAAAGAAGAAACTCGAATCGCTCATGCATCGGCGGGAACCACGCATCGAGAAATGTCATGCAAACATCAGACCTCTTTACAATTCAGCAAAAATACCTGAATCGTTGTTTCATATGCATTATTCCTGCGCCAGGCATTGAGGCAGTTCTGGCTTGAGCGGATTGTCCTGAACACGACATGACCTGTCCGTGAATTTCGTCACGTTGCCACTGGTCATCAGCGCGCAGGCAGGCAAAGATTGATCAAAAGTGCGCACTAACGCACAGATGCTGCGCAGGTCGTGGTCGCGCATAATTTGCGCATCCCGATTCCATGCTGCGCGCCCGTGTTCAAACTGT
>JBAUTC010000210.1:0-4861 GCA_049582025.1 Thiomonas sp. | reverse complement strand
AAATGCCCGACACGTCGCGGCTGCGCAACGTCAGCCACACTTGCGGCACAGAGGACACCGTGGTCAGAAACGCGGCGTCGTAGCCGATGAGATCGGTGGGATGAAACACCATGGGGGACTCCCGGATGGAACGATGCCCAAGGGGCCGCGTTCAGGCCATCTGCATGAAGCCGTTGACAAAGGCCTCGAGCGCAGGCCAGGCGCCGCCTGCGCGCGGGTCGTTCACCAGCGCGGCAAAGGTGTAGCGCTTGCCGCCGCGAGCCTGGGCATAACCGGCCAGCGACAGCACGCCATCGAGGCTCCCGGTCTTGGCGTGGATGCGGCCCGCCGTATCGGGATCGCTGAAGTGGCGTCGCAGCGTGCCGTCTTCTCCCGCCAGCGGCAGCGACGACACGAACTCCGGCATCACCGGGCTGTTCCAGGCCGCGCGCAGCAGAGCATTGAGGTCGGCGGCGGAGATGCGCGCGGTCCGCGACAGGCCGCAACCGTTGTCCAGCACCAGCCCCGGCATGGGCAGATTGTTGGTCGACAGCCATTGTTCTACCGCCTGTGCCGCCCCAGCCCAGGTGGCGCGCTGCGCCCCCGCCTGCAGCGCCAGGCTGAGAAATACCTGCTGCGCCATGACATTGTTGCTGTATTTGTTGATGTCGCGCACAAGCACCGCCAGCGCGGGAGACTCCCACACCGTCAGTTCAGTGGCATCTGCAGGCAGGTTGGCGGTGCGCACCCGCCCCTTCCACACGATCCCCACTTGCGCGAACAACGCGCCAAGCAGGCGCTGCACATAGGCGTTGTCGCTGACCTCTGGCGCGATGTTCCAGGTCTGCGGACCGCAGGCGGCGGCATAGCTGCCGGAAAAGCGCGGAGCGAAGGGCTGCTTCCAGTCGGCCCCGAGCTTGTCCTTCCAGTTGCCGCAGGCTGCGGCGGTGAGTGCTGGGGCGGCGCGCAGGTCGAAACCGGCCAGCGGCGGCTCCACCGTGACGCGCACCTGCCGCGCCTGCGCATCGGGCACGAAGCCCAGTCGCAGCACACCGAAGTTCACCAGAAACGGATCGGGGCCAACGTTGTAGGGCGCGGTGGCATCGCCGTCGAACGCGCCAGGGTCGTGCGGCGGCAGATCAAACGCCTGGCGGTCGATCAGCACATTGCCGCTGATGCGACGGATTCCCAGATCGCGCAGCTGCAGCGCAATGGTCCAGAGGTTATCGGCCATGAGGTGCGGATCACCGCTGCCCACAAACGCCAGATCGCCCTGCAGCACACCGGCCTTGATCGGACCCGCGGCGTACACCGGCGTCTTCCACACATACGCCGGGCCGAGAATGCGCAGCGCGGAGTAGGTGGTGACGAGCTTGAGCACCGAGGCCGGATTCATCAGCGTCGTGCCGTTGAAATCGAGCTGCGGCGCCGCGCTGTCCAGCGGTTGCAGCACGAAGGCGCAGGAGCTTTGCGGAATGCGCGCCGTCGCCAGTGCCTGGGCGATTGCGGCTGGCAAAGCCGCCGTCCCACCCCGCGCCACCTGCTGCGCCCGCGCAAGCAGCGGAGCGCTGGTCAAGGCCAAGGTGGAGGCTAGAAAAAGACGACGACTGGGCTGCATGGCGGGCGAGGCAATTGAAAACACCATGATGGTAGAGGGTCGCCGTCAAGGCGAAGTCAATTCCCCTGCCTACAATGCGCCGGATCATGACGTCCCGCCCTTCCTTCATCGACCAGTGGCAAGGCGCCGCACTGCGCAACAACTCGGCGCTATGCGTGGGCTTTGACCCGGAACCGTCGCGCTTCCCGGCGCCGTGGACCAACGATCCGCTGCGGCTGTTCGACTTCTGCGCCGCCATCGTCGACGCCACCGTGGATATGGTCTGCGCCTACAAGCCCCAGATCGCCTACTTCGCGGCCCTGGGTGCGGAGAGTCAGCTGGAGCAGCTCATCGGGCATATCCGCAAAACCGCTCCGACAGTGCCCATCATCCTCGACGCCAAGCGTGGCGACATCGGCGCCACAGCCGAGCAATACGCGCGCGAAGCCTTCGTGCGCTTCAACGCCGACGCGCTGACCATTTCACCCTATATGGGCTTCGATTCGATGGAGCCCTATCTGCGCTACCCCGAACGCGGGCTGTTCGTGCTGTGCCGCACTTCCAACCCGGGCGGCGCGGATCTTCAGACCCTGGCGATTGCCACGCCAACCGCAATCACCTCGGCGCACCTCGGCGACGAACTGCTGTTTGAACGCGTGGCACGTCTGGCCACGCTGGACTGGAACCACCACGGCCAGAACGGGCTCGTGGCCGGGGCCACCAATCCGGCTGACATCGAGCGCATCCGCGCCGTGGCGCCCGATGCACCACTGCTCATCCCCGGCATCGGCGCGCAGGGCGGCGATCTCACCGCCACGGTGCGCGCAGCGCGCCACCGCTTCCTCATCAACGCCTCGCGCAGCGTGCTCTATGCCAGCAGTGGCCGCGATTTTGCTGATGCCGCACGCCGCGAAGCCCGCCGCCTGCGAGACTCCATCAACCACGAGGCGCACGCCGCGTCCACATGGCCTGCTGCATCATGAGCAATACCACTCCCGCCACCGGCCTCACCCACTTCGATGCCACGGGCCAGGCGCACATGGTCGACGTCGGGGCGAAGGACGAAACCCACCGCGTGGCCGTGGCCGCCGGCCACATCCGCATGCAGCCCGCCACCTTCGAGCTGGTCCGTAGCGGCAGCGCCAAAAAGGGCGACGTCATCGGCATCGCCCGTACCGCCGCCATCATGGCCAGCAAACGCACTGCCGACCTCATACCGCTGTGCCACCCCATCGCACTCAACCGCGTGGCAGTGGATTTCACGCTAGAACTGCAGAATCACAGCATCCACTGCACCGTCACCGCCGAAACCCGCGGCCGCACCGGCGTGGAAATGGAAGCCCTCACCGCGGTCCAGATCGGCCTGCTCACCATCTACGACATGTGCAAGGCCGTCGACCGCGGCATGACCGTCGACGGCGTGCGCCTGCTGGAAAAGCACGGCGGCAAGTCGGGCGACTGGGTGGCGGACTGACATCACACCTTGATCTGCCGGGTTCCTGCACGCGTTCAGACGCGGCGGGAAGGGCAGCGGCATATGCACGAGCGCACCAAGGACATCGCGTGTTCCTACAATCGGGCGCATGAACATGATGACCGAACCCGCGCTGTTGCGCCTCGATGAGGCGCGCCGCGTCTTGCTTGACCCCTACCAGATCGACGAAACCGCCTTGCAGCGTGCGCTGGGCAAGGTGTTCGAGCACCGGCTCGACTATGCCGACATCTACCTGCAATACACCCGCTCCGAAGGCTGGAGCCTGGAAGAAGGCATGGTCAAGTCCGGTAGCTTCGACATTGAGCAGGGCTTCGGCATCCGCGCGGTGCAGGGCGAGAAAACCGCCTTCGCGTATTCCGACGACATTTCCGAACTGGCGCTGCTCGAGGCCGCAGACACGGTGCGCAGCATTGCCCGCGCGGGCAATGGCAGCCGCAAGGTGGCCACGGAGACCCGGCGCAGCGCTTCGCGCGTGCTCTATGGCGCATCCGATCCGCTGGGCGCGCTCGATTCCAGCGCCAAAGTGGCCTTGCTGCAAAGGGTGGACCGTCTCGCCCGTGCCAGGGACCCGCGGGTAGTGCAGGTCATGGCCAGCCTAGGCGGCGAACACGACGTGATGCTGGTGCTCCGTTCCGACGGTCTGCTTGCGGCCGACGTGCGCCCGCTGGTGCGGCTGAGCGTGAATGTCATCGTCGAGCAGAACGGACGGCGCGAGTCGGGCTCTTCGGGCGGCGGCGGGCGATACAGCCTGGGTTATTTCGACGACGCCATCATCGCGCAGTACGTCGATGAGGCGGTGAACACCGCACTGATCAATCTTGATTCCCGCCCAGCACCCGCTGGCGAGATGAGCGTAGTGCTCGGCCCCGGCTGGCCCGGCGTGCTGCTGCACGAAGCCGTGGGCCATGGCCTGGAAGGCGACTTCAACCGCAAGGGATCGAGCGCGTTTGCCGGGCGCATGGGCCAGCGCGTGGCGGCCAAGGGTGTGACCGTGCTGGACGACGGCACCCTGCCCGACCGCCGCGGCTCGCTCAATGTGGATGACGAAGGCAACCCGACGCAACGAAACGTCCTGATCGAGGACGGCATTCTGGTCGGCTTCATGCAGGACATGCTCAACGCCCGGCTGATGGGCCGCGCACCGACGGGCAATGGCCGCCGCGAAAACTACGCCAATGTGCCGATGCCGCGCATGACCAACACCTACATGCTGGCGGGAGACCGCGACCCGGCGGAAATCCTCGCCAGCATCGACCGCGGGCTATACGCCGTGAACTTCGGCGGCGGACAGGTGGACATCACCAGCGGCAAATTCGTGTTCTCCGCCAGCGAAGCGTGGTGGGTGGAAAAGGGCAAGCCGCTCTACCCGGTGAAGGGCGCGACCCTCATCGGCAATGGCCCCGACGCGCTCACCCGGGTGAGCATGATCGGCAACGATCTGCGCCTGGACAGTGGCGTGGGCACCTGCGGCAAGGAAGGCCAGAGCGTGCCGGTGGGCGTGGGCCAGCCCACCCTGCGCATCGATGGCGTGACCGTGGGCGGCACAGGCTGAACCCAGCAAGTCAATCCCTTCGGCACAGGTAGCCGGGCCGCAGCGATGTGTTCCGGCTATTTCATTTATTGCCTCCGGTGACATCCGTCAAGTCAGCTTTACGGTCGATGTTCAAAGCGCGGGGGCTGGGTAAATTACGTGCCAGCCGAACACCGATTCGGTTCTCTCCACCCAGCACTGCCGAAGAAGGGCACCCCCATGAAAACCACCTCCTTGATCGCCGCCACCATGGCCTGCG
>JBAUTC010000209.1:0-3797 GCA_049582025.1 Thiomonas sp. | reverse complement strand
CGCAAGAAGATCGCGCAACTGGGCCTTGCTCCGATTTCAAGCATGTTCTTCTTCGGAGAGAACCAGCACGCCGTGGGGGACGACTACCGACCGGAGGTCCATGACTCGGACGGTCTGTCCATTGCATCGCGCGATGGCGAATGGTTGTGGCGGCCGCTGGTCAACCCGAAGCGACTGCTGGCGACATCTTTTGCCCAGGTCGACCCTGTCGGCTTCGGGCTCATGCAGCGCGACCGGCATTTCTCAAACTACGAGGATCTGGGGGCGCGCTTCGATCTGCGGCCCAGCGTCTGGATCGAACCTGTCGGGAACTGGGGTGCGGGACGTGTCGAACTGGTTGAACTGCCGGACCCGGACGAAACCAACCACAACATCACCGCCTTCTGGGTTCCCGATGTCGTGCCGGTCCCCGGCAAAGGCTATCCGTTCGCCTACCGGATTTGGTGGCAGAAGGACTCGTCGCACCATCCGCCCTTGGCGTGGGTGACTCAGAGCCGCAGCGGTAACGGCTACATGCCCAACCCCGATCACAGCCAGGCCTGGGTGGTGGATTTCGACGGACCGGTGCTGCAAGAACTGACGGCCGATTCCGCCATCACGGGTGCCGTATCGACCGGCGGAAACGCCAAACTGCTCGCCACCTGGGTGCAACACAATGACGTCACGGGCGGATGGCGCCTGACTGTGCGGCTGAAGCGCGTGGATGACAGCAAGCCGGTGGAATTGCGCGCCTTCCTCAGGTTGGGTAAGCAACAGGTCACGGAGACATGGTCCTACATCATCCCTCCGAAGTGACGCCCGATTCCGAGGCACGACATCGGTGCGAGCGCTACCTCGATCGCCTGCCGCTGACCGCCGCGAGACGGGATGCGCTGCTGCGTCAAGCCACCTCTGGTGGCCTGCCGCCTGCTGCCGCCTTCGAAGCGCTGCATCTGGCTCTTGCCTCCTCGGAGTGTGACGACGACGAGGCGACAAGGTGTTCGATCGATGCGCGCCTGGCGCTCGCATGGCCCACCTCACCGGAATCCGCCGCGTTGACGCCCGGTGGCGACAATGGATCGCAACCTCCCTTGTCTTCGATGCCGCCGATCGCGCGCAGCTCCATGGTGCCCCGCGATTGGCCACCGCGGTTCAGCCTGCTGCCGTGGCCGGCTGGCGGCGGTAGAGGTGGCGCGACGCGGGACTGGGACCGCACCGACATTCAACACCGCCCATGGCGTGCTGCCGCGATTCGGCGCCGCCTCCTCCACTTGCTGCTTGTTCTTGCCCAGACGGGTGCCGGCACCTGGCTCGCCCTGGCTGTATTGCCCTACCACGGACGGCACGTCCTTGAAATGGCCGTGCTGGTCCTGTTCGCAATCCTTCTCTTCTGGATTTCGTCGGGCTTCTGGACCGCTGTCACCGGCTTTGTCATGCTGCTGCGCGGCCGTGACCGCTATGGCCCTTCGGCAGCGGCCGTGGAGAGTCTGCCACTCGATACGACCGAGCGCATCGCCGTGATCATGCCGATCTGCAACGAGGATGTCGGTCAGGTGTTCGCCGGCCTGCGCGCCACCTACGAGTCGCTCAGCGCAACGGGCGAAGGGTCGCACTTCGACTTCTTCGTCCTCAGCGACAGCAATAGCGCGGACATGCGCATGGCGGAACTGGAGGCCTGGGCACGCGCCTGCAGCGAACTGGGCGCTTCCGGCCGGATCTTCTATCGCTGGCGCAAATACCGTGTGAAGCGCAAGAGCGGCAACATCGCCGACTTCTGCCGACGCTGGGGCAGCCAATATCGCTACATGGTGGTGCTGGACGCCGATAGCGTCATGAGCGGGTCCTGCCTGGTCAGCCTGGCGCGCATGATGCAGGCCTGTCCGGACGCCGGGATCATCCAGACCGTGCCCAGCGCCAGCGGACGCGAGACGCTCTACGCGCGCATCCAGCAATTCTCGACCCGCATCTACGGCCCGCTGTTTGCCGCCGGCCTGCGCTATCGGCAACTGGGCGACTCCTACTACTGGGGGCACAACGCCATCATCCGCGTCGCGCCGTTCATGCGTCATTGCGCGCTGGGGAACCTGCCCGGCAAGCGGGGACAGGCCGGCGAGATTCTGTCGCACGATTTCGTCGAGGCGGCACTGATGCGACGCGCAGGCTGGAACGTCTGGATCGTCCCCGACCTGCCGGGCAGCTACGAGGAAATGCCGCCCTCGCTGATTGAAGAGCTCAAGCGTGATCATCGATGGTGCAAGGGGAATCTGATCAATGCACGCATGGCGTTCGCCGAAGGCGTGAGGTCGGCCCATCGTGCCGTGTTCATGACCGGCGTCATGGCCTATGTCTCCGCGCCGCTGTGGTTTGCCTACCTGCTGTTGTCGACTGCGCTGCTGGCCATATTTACCCTGGTGCCACCGATCTACTTCGTGGAGCCGCACCAACTCTATCCCATCTGGCCGCAATGGCACCTCGAATGGGCGGTCGGCTTGTTCACGGGCACTTCGGCTCTTCTCTTCTTCCCGCGCGTCCTCGGCCTGGCGGAAACCTGGATCCGGCAAGGCGCGCGGGGGTTTGGCGGCGCCGTGCGGCTGATCGCGAGCGCGCTACTCGAACTGTTGACCTCCATGCTGCTGGCACCGATCCGGATGATGTTCCACACGCGGTTCGTGCTGACGTCCATGCTGGGCGGCGCCCTGCACTGGAAGTCGCCCGCACGCGAGGACGCCGAAACCGGATGGGGCGAGGCGTTCCGCCGTCACGGTCCGCAAACACTGCTTGGGCTGGCATGGGCCGCGGGAGCATATGCGCTCAATCCATCCTTTCTGTGGTGGCTGCTGCCGGTGGTGGGCGCTCTGATCCTGTCGGTTCCCCTGTCCGTTTACAGCAGCCGTGTTGGCCTCGGGCGCTTGGCGCGCGCGGCTCGCCTATTCCTCACACCTGAGGAATCGCAGCCGCCATGGGAACTGCGCCGAGTGCAGGAACTGCGCCGCAGCGCGCCGCGGGCGTACGGCTTTGTGGATACCGTGGTGGATCCGATCTGCAATGCCTTGGCCTGCGCCAGCGGCAGCACCCGCAAGGGGCACGCCACGGCACGGCGGGCAGAATTGGTGCAAAAGGCCCTGCACGCCGGGCCGGATGCGTTGAATACGCGTGAAAAGATGCTGCTGCAAAGCGACCCCGTGGCACTGTCGCGCTTGCATGCAGATGTATGGACCCTCGCCAGCGCGCATGTCGCGTGGCGCAACGCATGCGGAATATGAGCAACTTTTCTCTTCATCGGCGCAAGGTGTTGCGCGGCTTGGGAGGACTGGGTTGGGCCGGCGTTCCGGGAATGGCGCTGCTGCATGCCAGCCGCGCATTGGCAGCCCCTGTGCAGCACGCGGGCGCGTCCCAACCCTTTGACTACGCCTGGCTCAAGGGGCAAGCGCGTGCACGCGCTGCGGCTCCTTATCACGCGCCTGAAGAAACGCTGCCCGCGAGCCTCAAGCACCTCGATTGGGACCAATACCAGGCCATCGGCTTTCGCTCTGACCATGCATTGTGGGCAGGCAAGCACCTGCCGTTCGAAATCGGCTTCTTTCACCTCGGTCTGAATTTCAAGACGCCGGTGCGGATGTATGAGGTCGCCGGCGGTCAAGCGCGGCGCATCGCGTTCGATCCCTCCATGTTCGAGTATGGCAAGAGCGGGGTGGACGGTTCGCAATTCCCGCCGCAACTCGATTTCGCCGGCTTTCGCGTCTTCTCCCAAACCGATTTGAAGAGGGACATCGCGGCCTTCCTCGGCGCGAGCTATTTCCGCGCGGTCGGCGGCGACA
>JBAUTC010000208.1:0-2406 GCA_049582025.1 Thiomonas sp. | reverse complement strand
TTCTATATCTGAAGGATTCTTCATAAACTGCAGTATCTCAACCGACTTTACGAGGAGAGAATTGCAATGCCAACGACCGACAAACGGGTCGCCCTCGTCACCGGTGCCAACAAAGGCATCGGGAACGAAGTGGCGCGTGAGCTGGCGCAACGCGGGCTGACCGTGCTGCTGGGTGCGCGCGATGCGGCGCTGGGCGAGGCAGCCGCAGCGGCGCTGCAATCGCTAGGGCTCGACGCCCGGTTCATCGAAATCGACCTGGGCGGGCCATCCACGCTGACCGCAGCCGCGGAGCGGATCGATGCCGAGTTTGCCCGTCTCGACGTGCTGGTCAACAACGCCGGCATCAGCGACGCACGCGACGCAGCACCGTCAGAGGCCAGCATCGAAGCTGTCCGTCGCATCTTCGACACCAACTTCTTCGGCACGCTGGCCGTGACGCAGGCGATGCTGCCTTTGCTGCGCCGCTCGTCGGCCGGCCGAATCGTCAATGTGTCGAGCGAACTCGGCTCATTGACGATGAACTCAGACCCGCAGTGGAAGTACGCCGCGTACAAGTTCCTGGGCTACAGCGCATCGAAGGCGGCCTTGAACATGCTCACGGTTCAGCTCGCGGCAGAGCTGCAGGAAGCGGGCATCAAGGTGAACGCAGTGAATCCCGGCTTCACCGCCACTGACCTGAATCACCATCAAGGGACGCAGACCCTCGCCGAAGGTGCAGCGGCCGCGCTGCATTACGCGCTGATCGCCAACGACGGCGCTTCCGGCGGATTCTTCAGTGCAGACGCACCGCTTGCTTGGTGAACTCGCGATTGCCGGGCTACTCCGCATCGGCGCGAACTCACCTGCCGGATTGCGTAGCAAGAACGTTATGGGAATTCGATGCTTCCAAGGCGGCGTTCATGAACGACCCCTGATGGCCGAACAGCGGTCCGTTGATGCAGCAATGTGAACGACCGCAAAGGCCGAACTGCTGCCCACTGCCCAAAGACGCCAGAGGGCAGGGCGGTAACGTCAACGAACGCCCGAATTCATGGGATCAATGACGCTGGTCTGCTGGCCGCACGGCGACGGCAGGCCCCGCGCATTGCGGCGCTCAGGTGACTGGCGACACGCATTCGACGCCGGATGATGCGCAAGGATTGGCGGGAGCGATCCCGACGAACTGACACATAGCCGAAACAAACCAGCAATCCGCGCACCCTACTCTTTGGTTGCTCCTCCAAGAGCACTAGTGTTGATGATCTACCTCAGTTGCTTCCCCGGCCATGTGCCGGGGTTTTTCTTGGAAGGCGCGGAGGCCAAGTTTCCGCAGTCCCTAAGAGGCCCTGGCGCAGACGCGCTGCGCTGAGAACAGCGGAGGACCAGCGAACCCATGGGCTTTTGAGAACAGGGGCTGTACAGGTCCATGTACTGTCGTTACCGTTAATTACAACTTTCGTAGATTGCCACCAGAACTCTGTCAACGCGTGCACGTAGACAGGCATTTGCCGGGAGTACCTTCACCACTTCGACGGAAATTCACACGGGGAACTCATCATGAAACGTTTGGCGTTCATTGGCAGCGCAGTGGTTCTAGTGGCGCTGGGTCTGGGCGGCTGTGCATCAACGGCCAAGAAGCCGGATTCCGCCAGCACTGCACATACTTCAGCACAGCCTGAGGCACCGCAGGCACAAAGTCAGGTCGTCGCTGTGCAGGCTCCCGAGGCCAATACCGCCGAACCCGGGCCGAACATCGCCAAGCAAGTGTTCTTCGATTTCGACAAGTACACGCTCAAGAAGGACGACCTCCCGGTGATCAAAGCGAACGCACAGTTTCTCGATCAGCATCCCAACGCCCATGTCCAGATCCAAGGAAACTGTGATCCCCGCGGCAGCCACGAGTACAACTTGGCGCTTGGGCAGGAGCGGGCCAAGGCCGTCATGAAGGCCATGGAATTGCTGGGCGCGCAAGCCGGACAAATGGACGCCGTGAGTTTCGGCTCGGAAAAGGCCGATCCGGCGCCATCCGCTTGGGCGCATGACCGACGCGTCGACATCGTCTACCAACGTTGATGGTGTCGTCGGTTACGCCTGAACTGCCACGTATCGAAGGATCCGCTTAGGGAGCGCGCGAACAAACGACATGCTCGCCTCCATTGGTCCTGCGCGTCGTAGCGAGGTGCGTGATGACCCTGCTGGGCAGCACGGCCTATGCCGGCAAGGTCACCATCAGCGTCCCGATTTCCGGGACTGTGCCGGTGGTCGCCCCGCCGGCACCGGCAGCGGGCGTGCTGCAGCACGAGGTCCTAGTGATCAGGGTGCTGTCGGCTTTGGTGGCGATGTCTCTGATCCTAGCGATCGTGGCCCCGGCCACCGTGGTCCGAACACGTCGTCATGATGCGGCCCAACCCCAAGAAGGATCCGAGA